>NZ_JBMOGQ010000015.1:0-27589 GCF_049318325.1 Flavobacterium sp.
ACCAAGGACCACCTGATTATGAGTCAGGTGCTCTAACCAACTGAGCTATAGGACCCGCTTAAAGCGGTTGCAATATTACTACTATTTTTGTTTTGATGCAACTATTTTTCACCCGATTTCTTGACAAAGTTCAATCAGAACGCCATTGGTTCCTTTTGGGTGTAAAAAAGCCACGAGTTTATTATCGGCTCCTTTTTTTGGAGTTTCGTTTAAAACAACAAAACCTTCTTTTTTTAATCTGTCTATTTCTTCTAAAATATTCTCCACATCAAATGCAATATGATGAATGCCTTCCCCTTTTTTTTTTAAGAATTTTGCAATTGGACTTCCCGGATTTGTAGCTTCTAGAAGTTCTATTTTATTGGGACCGTTCATGAAAAAAGATGTTTTCACGCCTTCACTTTCCACTTCTTCCTGTTTATAGGGTGGATTACCGAAAAGTTTTTCGAAAAGTAAATTGGAAGTTTCCAGATTGTTGACTGCAATTCCGATGTGTTCAATTTTGCGCATGTTTTGTTCTTTAACCGCAAAGTTCGCAAAGTTTTAGTAAAGTTCACAAAGTAGCTATGGTTTTTCTTTTAGCCCTGATAAAGTAATGCTGTGCTTCTAAAAACTTTACAAAGCTACAACTTTCTAACTTTGTAACTTAAAAATTGTATTTTTGCGCCATGGAAACGAATAGACAGAAGAAAATAGGCAGTGTGTTGCAAAAGGATTTAGTAGATATTTTGCAAGGCGAAATACGTAAAAACGGAATTTCAAACTTAGTGATTTCGGTTTCCAAAGTAATTGTAACTACTGATTTATCTATTGCCAAAGTATATTTGAGTGTTTTCCCACAAGACAAAGCAAAGGATTTACTTGAAGCCATAAAAACCAATGCCCCATTGATTAAGCACGATTTGTCGCAACGTGTAAAATTGCAGTTGCGAAAGGTGCCTAACCTTTCTTTTTATATTGACGATTCATTGGATTATATCGAAAAGATTGACAATGCTTTATCAGGAAAAGAAAATCCAATCGAAAACCGTGACCTTTTAGAAAAACGCAAGAAATTCTAAGTGAACTTCCCACTTTACATAGCCAAAAGATATCTTTTTAGCAAAAGTAAAAACAATGCTATCAATATTATTACAGGTATTGCATCGATTGGAATTATTGTGGGTACGCTCGCATTATTTGTTGTTCTCTCCGTTTTTAGCGGCTTGCGCGATTTCAGTTTGTCTTTTTCCAATACTATTGATCCTGATTTAAAAGTTAATCCGATTCAAGGAAAATCTTTTTTTATTTCTCCAAAACAAGAAAAAGAAATTGCCGCTATTGAAGGTATTGCTTCTTATAGTAAAGTAGTAGAAGAACGTGTACTTTTCTTTTTTGACGGAAAAGAACAGGTTACTTATTTGAAAGGTGTTGATGTAAATTACACTAAAATCAACTCAGTTTCTAAAAATCTTTTTAACGGAAAATGGCTTCGATACAAGACTGCCGAAGTGGTTGTAGGTTATGGAATTACGCAAAAATTATCGCTTGGCCTTTTTGACTTTAATAATGATTTTGAGGTGTATGTGCCTCGAAAAGGTAAAGCTGTAATCGAAAGCGAAGCTGAAGCATTCAACAAATCAGTCCTGATTCCGGTTGGAATTTATGCTATAAGTGAAGATTTGGATGGCAAATATGTTTTTGCTGATTTGACTTTGGCTCAAGACTTATTAGAATACAAACACAATCAGATTTCAGGTGTTGAAATTAAAATAAAACACAATGCCAACGAAGCCGAAATTATGGAGAAACTTAATCTTATTTTCCAAAATAAAGTTGAAGTAAAGAACAGAGCCCAACTTAATGCGACTTTATATAAGATGTTAAATACCGAGAATATTGCAGTTTATCTTATTTTCACCTTAGTCATTATTATTGCATTATTCAATTTAATTGGCGCCTTGATTATGATGATTTTGGAAAAGAAAAGCAACCTGAAAACGCTTTTTAATTTGGGTTCAGAAGTCAAATATTTAAAGAAAATATTCCTGCTTCAAGGAAGTTTACTGACTATCATTGGCGGAATTATCGGATTGATTTTAGGGATAATTATAGTGCTGATTCAACAACATTTCAAATTAGTCATGATTACGGAATCTTTAGCTTATCCGGTGGTTTTCAGCATTCAAAATATGCTGATTGTTTTCGGAACTATTGTCGCACTTGGTTTTATATCTAGTTTAATTGCGAGTAGCCGAGTGACAAAAAAATTGTTGGATTAAACAAATTGATAATCCGCATAAACTTCCTGAATTTCATCCAAAGCTTTAAACAAACTTTCAGCCGATTCAAGCGTAACCAATTTTAATCGGTGTTCTTTGAAGTTAGAAACCCCTTTGAAGTAATTGGTATAATGACGACGCATTTCTACAATTCCAACGCGTTCTCCTTTCCAATCCATAGACCAGGTTAAGTGATTTCGTGCTGCTTCCACTCGGTCAAGCATTGTTGGTTGTGCCAAATATTCCCCAGTTTTGAAGTAATGCTTTATTTCATTAAAAATCCATGGATAACCAATCGCAGCGCGACCAATCATCATCCCGTCTAAACCAAATTTATTCTTGTATTCCAATGCTTTTTCGGGAGAATCAATATCACCATTACCGAAAATCGGCATGGTAATTCTAGGATTGTTTTTCACACGGGCAATATGCGTCCAGTCTGCACTTCCTTTGTACATTTGAGCACGTGTTCTGGCATGAACCGTCAAAGCTTGCACGCCAATATCTTGTAACCTTTCGGCAACCTCATCAATATTAATGGAGTTTTCGTCCCAACCTAATCTTGTTTTTACCGTTACAGGAAGATTGGTTCCTTTAATCACCGCTTTAGTCAAACGAACCATCAAATCAACATCTTTCAAAACGCCTGCACCGGCGCCTTTGCACACTACTTTTTTTACTGGGCAACCAAAATTAATATCTACCAAATCGGGCTGAACAGCGTCGACAATCCTCGATGACATTTCCATGGCTTCTTCATCTCCACCAAAAATCTGGATTCCAACCGGTCTTTCATAATCAAAAATATCCAACTTCATGCGGCTTTTAATTGCATCACGAATCAGTCCTTCGGAAGAAATAAATTCTGAATACATCAAATCGGCTCCATGTAATTTGCACAACCTGCGAAACGGAGGATCGCTAACGTCTTCCATAGGTGCAAGTAGTAAAGGAAAATCTGGTAATATGATGTTGCCTATTTTGGGCATACTATTAATTTTTGGCAAAAATACTAAAGATTGTTGAATGAAGATTGTTGTTTTTAGATTTAAGAATTTAAATCAACAATCAACATTCGTTAGTGTTCAATCTTCAATCAAAAACTTTGCCTTATATTTGCTGATTAAATGCGGGCGCATTTTACCCAAAATTGACAGATTTACGAAGATGAAGAACATTAGAAATTTTTGCATTATTGCGCATATTGACCACGGAAAAAGCACACTTGCAGACCGACTACTTGGTGCTACACAAACCGTTACAGCTCGTGAAGAAAAGGCCCAGTTACTTGATAATATGGACTTGGAGCGTGAACGTGGGATAACGATTAAGAGTCACGCCATCCAAATGGAATATAAATACAAAGGCGAAGATTATATTCTGAACCTTATTGATACTCCGGGACACGTAGATTTTTCATATGAAGTTTCCCGTTCTATTGCTGCTTGTGAAGGGGCGCTTTTAATTGTAGACGCAGCACAAAGTATTCAAGCACAAACGATTTCTAATTTGTATTTGGCTTTAGAAAATGACCTGGAAATCATTCCTGTATTGAATAAAGTTGATTTACCAAGTGCGAATCCGGAAGAAGTTAGCGACGATATTATTGATTTATTAGGTTGCAAAATAGAAGAAATTATTCACGCTTCGGGTAAAACCGGTTTTGGTGTGGAGAATATTCTGGCAGCTATAATAGAAAAAATTCCTGCACCAAAAGGGAATAAAGATGAACCTCTTCAGGCTTTGATTTTCGATTCGCATTACAATCCGTTTCGTGGAATTGAAGTTATTTTCCGTGTAAAAAACGGCGAAATCAGAAAAGGGCAAAAAATCAAATTCATGGCAACGGGCAATGAATATTTTGCAGATGAAGTTGGTACTTTGAAGTTAAATCAAGTGCCAAAAGATGTGATTTCTACCGGCGATGTTGGGTATTTAATTTCAGGAATTAAAGAAGCAAAAGAAGTAAAAGTGGGTGATACCTTAACGGATGCTAAAACACCAACAACGAATATGATTACGGGATTTGAAGATGTAAAACCAATGGTTTTCGCCGGAATTTACCCTGTAGATACGGAAGATTATGAAGATTTGCGTGCTTCGATGGAGAAATTGCAATTAAACGATGCCAGTTTAGTTTTTATGACTGAAAGTTCAGCCGCATTAGGATTTGGGTTCCGTTGCGGATTCTTAGGAATGTTGCATTTGGAAATCATACAAGAACGTTTGGAGCGTGAATACGATATGACAGTAATTACAACAGTTCCCAACGTTTCTTATTTGGCATATACCAAAAAAGATCCTGAAACTGGTTTTGTTGTAAACAATCCATCCGATTTACCCGAACCTTCAAGATTAGATAGAGTTGAAGAACCTTTTATAAAAGCCACCATTATTACCAAATCCGATTATGTTGGGAATGTAATGAGTTTGTGTATTGAAAAACGAGGTGTTATAACTAATCAAACGTATCTAACTACCGAAAGAGTTGAATTGAATTTTGATATGCCCTTGGCAGAAATTGTATTTGATTTTTATGATCGATTAAAAACAGTTTCTAAAGGATATGCTTCATTTGACTATTCTCCAATTGGAATGCGAGCGTCAAAATTGGTAAAATTAGATGTTTTATTAAACGCTCAATCAGTGGATGCCCTTTCGGCATTGATTCATGAAAGTAACGCCTATAATATTGGTAAAAAAATGTGTGAGAAGTTGCGGGAATTAATACCAAGACAGCAGTTTGACATTCCGATTCAGGCGGCGATTGGTGCCAAAATTATTGCGCGTGAAACCATAAAAGCATTGCGAAAAGATGTAACTGCAAAATGTTATGGTGGAGATATTTCGAGAAAGCGTAAACTATTGGAAAAACAGAAAAAAGGAAAGAAACGAATGCGCTTGGTAGGAAATGTAGAAATTCCGCAAGAAGCCTTTATGGCGGTTTTGAAATTGAATGATTAATTTCAGAAGAAAGAGTAAAGATACAAGAATAAAGAAAAACCCAATTACGAAAGTTGTTGGGTTTTTTGTTTAGCATTAAAGCAGTAACTTTGAAACCTAAATTCAACAAGTATGCTAGAAGATAAAACGCCGCAAAGAACTTCACTTTCTCAACTGGGAGAATTTGGTTTGATTGACCATTTGACAAAAAATTTTGATGTAAAACAACCATCGACTTTAAAAGGAATTGGTGATGATGCAGCTATATTGGATTTTAAAAACAAAAAAGTTGTTGTTTCAACTGATTTATTAATTGAAGGTGTACATTTTGATTTATCCTATATGCCATTACGACACCTGGGTTACAAAGCTGTGGTAGTAAATGTATCTGATATTTGCGCTATGAATGCAAAACCAACACAGATTACGGTTTCTGTTGCGGTATCCAATCGCTTTCCGCTCGAAGCTTTAGAAGAATTATTCGATGGTATTGCTTTGGCAGCAAAATTTTATAATGTAGATGTTATTGGAGGCGATACTACTTCGTCACAGAAAGGATTAATTATTTCTATTACCGCGATTGGCGAAGCTAATGAAGAGGAGATTGTTTATAGAAATGGTGCAAATGATGGCGATTTATTAGTGGTTACAGGCGATTTGGGTTCTGCTTATATGGGATTACAAGTTTTGGAGCGCGAGAAACAAGTGTTTCAGGTAAATCCAAACAACCAACCCGACTTAGATGCGTATACTTATTTAATAGAACGTCAATTAAAACCAGAAGCCCGTCACGACATCAGAGAATTATTGAGCAAATTGGAAGTAAAACCAACATCGATGATTGATATTTCGGATGGTTTGTCTTCTGAAATAATACACATTTGCAAACAATCTAAAGTTGGTTGTAATTTATACGAAGAAAAGATTCCGGTTGACCCACAGTTTATCAATGTTTGTGAGGAATTCAATATCGACTCAACAACTGTGGCTATAAATGGTGGCGAAGATTACGAATTGTTGTTTACCATTGCTTTAGATGATTTTGACAAAATTAAAGCCAATCCAAATTTTACCGTAATTGGTCATTTAACCCCTGAAAGTGAAGGAATTCATTTGATTACTAGAGCCAATACTAAAATTCCTTTAAAAGCTCGTGGTTGGAATGCACTGAGTGAAGAATAATATTTTGAAAAACAAAAAAGCGATACTTTTTACAGTATCACTTTCACCCCTTTATCATATAAATAAAGTAGTTTTTTTAAGTTATACTACTTAAACCCTACAGTTAACGTTAAAATTATTCAGCTAAGTTACACCTATGTAGGCAAAATTGTTGTTAGGGTTTCGCGCATAATCGTTAAATGACACCTTTTGTTTTGGCTTCGTTAATTAAATCGATGTCACTTTCGCCTTTTACTTCCAATATTTCTCTGATGTTGAGTTTACGTTTCTCAATGGCACTAAGGGAAAGCGGAATATATTGTGGCAAATCTTTTGTTTTTACTCCTTTTGACAAGTGAAACAATATTTGTTTGTCAAAAGCGTCCAATTCTATATCATTATATTTGGCCTGACCTACTAATTTAATAACCGTTTGGCTATAATAGCTTTCATTATTAATAATTTTATCAAAAGCAAAAATCAATTCATCAAATGTCAAATCGTTTTTAATAATTAATCCATTTGGATTTATATTTTTAATAATGTTATTAATTTTAAGCAATTCATCATGCATTGTTAATAGAATAACTTTACAACTAGGCATTTCGGATTTCATTAAAACTGCTAAGTCTTCGCCAGAGTAAATTCCTTTTTCAGCATATTCGGGCATACTGATGTCAAAAAAAGCTACGTTAAAAGGTATTTTTGATTCAACAATATTTTCATATCCCGATTTACAGTTGTTGGCTTGTATAACTTCAAACTCATATCCTTGTTGGCTATACTTTTCTAGAGCATTTTTATATGCCTGAATAATAAAAGGATGATCATCTACTATTAATATTTTCATTGATTTTGTCATACTGGCTCTTCAATTAGTTGTTTGGTTGCTATTGGTATAGTGATCTCGATGCATGTTCCATTGCCTTTTTTAGAAGATATATCAATAATTCCCTGACAGTCATTCGTTCTTGAAATCATGTTTTGCATTCCAATTCCTTTACTTTTCTTGTTGACATCAAAACCAATTCCGTCGTCTTGAATTTTTAGGAAAACACTTTCTGAATCTCCACTAATTTCTACTTTTATGTGCTTGGCAACAGCATATTTATTAATATTTTGCAATCCTTCTTGCAAAATACGGTACATGTTAATTTTGATAGCATTACCTACTTTATCCCAATTAATAGAGGTGTCAATATTATACGTTACTTCCGCTTCGTGTGAAGATTTTTGTTCTTCTAATAAATTATGAACTATCGACACAAAATTATTAATTAAAACTAATTTCTCTCTATTCAGGTCGTGTGAAATTTCACGAATATCCTGTTCAATAGTTTTTAATTCATTTAGTAATTCTGTTCTTTTTTGAGGCGCATCAGGGTCAGTACTCGAATTCAAACTATCTAAATTTAAACGCAACCCAAACATTCTTCCCAAAACCCCGTCATGAAGGTCTTGCGCCAATCGTTTCTTTTCTTTATATCTACTTTCGTCTATGATGGATTGTTGCGACATCATGAGATTAAAAATCTCTTCATTTGCTTTTTGTTGAGCTTGTTTGAATAATAGTTCTCGTGTTCGTGCGCGTTGTGCTCTTACAATAAATAATAATCCAACTAAAATAAAGGTGATTACAAAACCATAAAGTAGGTTTCTGTTTCTGTTTGCAAGAACATCGTTTTCTTCAATTATTTCTTGAGTTCCTAATTGAATGCGGGCAAAGCGGTCTCTGGAATTTCTTTCAGCTATTTGAAGACTGTCGGATATTCTAAGATAATCGTCAGAATATTTTGCTGCATTTTTATTATCTACTACCGAGGCTTGCTTCAATGAAAATAATAAGTCTATTGGAATTTTATTACTTTTAGCTGTTTCTAAAGCCATATTAGCATATTCTAGAGCTCTTTTTCTTTGATTTGTTTTATAATAATATTCCGAAATGTGAATATAACTAATTACAACAGCCGATTTATCATTCAGTTTTTTTCTAATTTTGAGAGATTCTAAAAACAAATCTGGCAAACCATTTAAATCATTAATTTGAAGTTTTGAATAGGCTAAGTTATCTGTTATATTAGAATAAGCAATAGGATAATCTTGTTTTAAATTATTGTATTTTAGTGATTTCTTTAAAAAAGAAATGGCTTTTTTATGTTCTTTAAGATTTTGATAAACCAAACCAATATTACTTAGACAAACTGTTTCTTGAAATACGTCTGAAAAATTATTGTTTTTTGCAACTATTAAAGCTTGGTTAAAATAATTGATTGCCTTAGAATATTCTTTAAGTTGATTTGCGTTTAATCCAAGCTGAATCAAGACAAAATGTTTTTTTTTCGAATCATTAATTTTTTTTATTGCCGACAATGATTTTGAAAGTGATAAATCGGCTCCCAAATTATCATTTGCATTAAATTGTATTAACCCTTTCTTTAACATGATAGTTGAATAACCATCATAGTCTTTTATTTGATAATATATTTTTTCAGACTTAGTGTAGTATAAGAAAGAACTGTCAGGTTGATTCGTTTGATAATAATAATTACCAAATGATCGGTAGGCATTAGCTTTGCTTATTATATCATTAGCGGATAAGGAATTCTTCAATAAAATTTCTGCAGCATTCTTATAGTGATCCCATTCGCCTGTCTCAAAATACTTTGCTATAATTTCAAAATTCAATTCTCTTGATTTTAAAGAGTTTTCAGAATTTTTAATAATAGTTATTGCTTGGTCAAGAATTTTAACTTTTTCAGCATTTGTTATATCTAGCCTTTCAACTTTTTTGAGGTAATAACTTATACTGTCTGTAGGACTTAAATATTTTTCTACCGATTTTTTTTTGTCATTTGAACATGAACATAAAAATAATAAATAAGCAAATATGAAGTATTTTGTTTTCAATTAGTAACATGGTTAAATAAAAACAAATATATTCAAAAAAAAAGCTATCTTTAATAAGATAGCTTCAATTAATAATATTTTTATATTACTTTATTGGATATTTCCTCCATTACCTAATCCGGTTCCTTTTCCTCCTACTTCATAATATATATTTCCTCCGTTACCTAAACCGGTTCCTTTTCCTCCTACTTCAAAATTAATGTTTCCTCCATTGCCTAATCCAGTTCCTTTTCCACCTACTTCGTAATATATATTCCCTCCATTACCCAATCCAGTTCCTTTACCCCCCACTTCATTAGGAGTTGTAAATGATGTAACAATTAGCATTAAAGCTAATAATCCGAATGTTGTTGCTAATTTTTTCATAATTTGAGACTTTATGTTTTTAATGTTTTAACTCAATTTCGCTTAATGTGTCTTTTAATTGATTTGAGGCAATGGGACACTTTCACGATGTAAAACTAAAAAGGATGTCTCTGTCAATCCTTATGAATAGTGGTGTTTATGGTGGAATGCCGTCGTTTGATAGTGAATGATAGTCAAATCCGAGTGGATGGTTTTTATAAATTTTGTGTTTTTGGCCAAAAAGCTTGTCAATCCTGACTTTGCCATGAAGTAAATTATGATGTAGGCGCAAAATTTGGGTAAAGTGGTAGCTTAACCATTAGTTTTTAATTACCTTAATTAAAAAAAATACAATAAATAGATTTAGATATTTCAATTTTGACTTTCGGCAATTGAAATTCTAAGAAGTTAAAATGATTGCCTCTGAAGCTGAATTGAGTGCTCGCTCAGTTTTAAAATACTTGAAAGTTGGTTTTATTTTATTGGAATAGCAATATTTACAGAAGTAGTAGCATGTTTGGTTGAACTAATACTGAACTTCCCGTTTAATAATTTTACCCGAGCTTGCATATTTTGAATGCCAATCCCATTTGAAATAACTGATGTATCAAAACCAATTCCGTTATCTGTAATTGCCATACAAATATTTGGAGCATCAAGGACAATACTGATTGATGCTTTTTTTGCTTGGCCATATTTATTAATATTATGGCTTGCTTCCTGAATTATTCGGTATAAATGCATTTTTATTTCACTAGATATTGCATTCCAATCTATATCATTGTCTAATTCTAATTCGTAATGGGTCTTACTCGTTGTGTTTTGTTCGTTTACAAAATCTTCTATCATTATTCCAAAACTGTCTTCTTCTTGAAATACGTCTTGATTTAAATCATGAGATATGTTTCGGATATCGGTTTCAATTTGGTTAATCTGATTTATATAGGTTAAACATTTTTGTATTGTCTCCGTATCTGTTTTTTTAGACAATATAGCTAAATTTAAACGTGTACTGGATAATTTATTCATAATCCCATCGTGAAGTTCTCTGGCTATGCGTTTCTTTTCCGTTTGTCTAGCTTCGTCTTCCTTAGCTTTTTGGGTTAGCATTAAATGATAGATTTCTTCATTTGCTTTTTGTTGCGATTGCTGGAGTTGCAACTCTTTTTGTTTAGAACGTTGTCTAGTAATAATTAACAGTAATACAATTATTACTATAATTACTCCTGCAATAGTTACAATAATCCATTTTTGTTTAATCGCTGTTTCTTTCTCTTGAGATATTTTGTCAGTTTCATAGGCTATACGGGCAAATTTATCTCTAAAGTTACGTTCCGAAATTTGCAAACTATCATTAATTCGAATATACTCTTTAGCATTGGTTGAAGCATTTTTTTTGTCAACTTTTATGAGTTGTTCTAAAGTAATTAAAATATCCGAAGGATTGTTGTAGCTTTTGGATATGGAAACCGCTTTATTGGCAGCCTTTATAGCATTTATTGTGTCGTTTATTTTTTCATAATACTTAGAAAGATTGATTTGGTTATAATTTTGTCCATTATCATGATCATTTTTTGAATAATAATTTTCTGCTTCAAAAAAAAGATTAGGTAAACCAGATATTTTATTCTGAACTAATTTAAGATAACCATTCATTGATTTTGCTTTATAAAAATTTTGAGGATTTACAATCTTACTTTTGGGGTTTTCTAAAATCAAGTCAATATAATATTGTGCTTTATCATATTCCTTAAGTTGAATATAAGAATCTGCAATACCACAATATGAAATATTAACGAATCTCAAATTGTTATTTACGTATTTTAGCCCCTCATTTTCATATTTAATAGAATTTTTATAATCTTTTAAGTATGAAAAATTACTAGCTATGGTTGAATAGTTCCTATATAAATCGAAATTAATATTTTTATTAAATATTTTTATAAGTTTGAAATTTTCAAACAATGTTTTATTACTCCCTAAAAAATCCGAAGAATAAAGTTGAACTTGAGCTATGTCTTTGTTTAAAGCTATTAATTGCTTCGTAGAATTCAATTTTAAAAAAATTTTTTTTGATTTGTAAAAAGATTCTATTGCTTGGTCATTTTTAGATTTAAACATATAGTTTAAGCCTTTCAACTTATAAGAATTCGCAATGCTTAATTGGTTCTTTGATTTGAAGGATAAAATAAATAGTATATTAGCGCTTTCTTCAAGCTTTTTAAACTGCAATAAGTTACAATAGTTAATTCCTGCATAATATAAATTATACCTTGTCAACGTGTCATTCCTATTCAAATCAATAAGCGAATACGCCTTATCATTATACTTTATTCTTTTATCATAAGTAATTGAATCATTCCCCGCCAGATCAAGATATTTCTTAATTGAATCATTATTAGCTTGGGCTTCTTTGTCTTCGATTGTTTTAGAAGTACAACCGTGTAAAAACACCAGTAAAATTATTCCCCAATAAATAAGTCTTTTATTCATAAAGCCAATTAAGTTAAAACAAATTGAGTCCCGATTAAAAAACCGGAACCCAATTCTACCACAATTTAATTTATCGCAATCAAACTTGTATTGTTAAGTATTAGAAATTTCTTTTAATAAAAAAAATACGTTCTTGATTTTGATATTGTAAAAGTAAATTGTCGTTTTTTGATTTTGGTACACTAAAAGTGTACATTTTTATAAATTTTCGAAATTCTTTACCGCACTCACTCATCTTTGATAGTAATTATCACTTCGTCTTCAAATTTGTACTCCCCTTTTTTATATATTTCTTTGTTGGTCAATACAATTTCATAGGTGTAAATGCCTTTAGACAAAGCAAACAAGCATTCTTTCCCATCTGTAGGGATAATGAGTTCTCTTTTAACTTCTTCATCTTCCTCATTTTTGCCTTCAATTCTAAATGTAATTCTATCTGTAAGTTTATTTTTTACACAAACACTTTCAATTACTTTAATGTTCTTTTTAGCATTCGATTTACTTATTTTTAGCACTGATAAACCACTTAATAATAGTTCTCCACCTTTGATTACAGTATTAAGATTGGCTTGAGAAAATAATAATTGACTCATAAATAATAATGAAATAATAATTTTATGTTTCATAACTTTACTATTTTCGAGTTAACTCATTGCTGCAACAAGCAACATAGCTTTAAGCCGTTTCGTTGCGTCAGTAGCTTCTATACAACTGGTTGTTATTAATCCCGAAATGTTTGCTTTTGCAACACCAATACTTACTTCAACTTTGATTTCAATTGTTATTTCACAACTGTTTTGCTTGGTGTTTTGAGAATTACTGAAATCAAATTCTTGAATAATTTGATCCGCTTCTTCATTCAGTTCAATAAGAGACAGAAACTTATATTCTGTAATCTCTTTTTCATATATAGTTATTAATGAGGCGCTTTTAAAATCAGCTCTTTGATTTTCATCGCTTTTTTCTTGTGCATTTGCATTTAATACAAATGAGATAATGGCAATTAAGCCAAATAATAAATTTTTCATATTTGATATAATTTTAATTATTGCAGTCCAGCTTTGTGTCGTCAAACATTATATAGGTTGGCTGCTTTTTGAGTTCTTTAGTCGCTCAACAATCTAAATCTAATTGTTCTCTTATTGATTATCAGATTAGTTTAGGACTTATTAGTTTGAGAGTTTAAAGTCATTAGACAAAAGAGCTGCTTTTATTTCTATGAAGTGCTCTTCACCATAGATCAATGCAATTTTTGTCCCTTTATGCAAATGAATTTCGTTAACTATTTTCTGATTTCTTAATGTAAGCAATAAATTATCTATTATCCTCTTGTCTACCTTTTTATCGTTACATGTTGATTTATTATAAACTGAGGTTTCAAAATCGCATGCTTCAAGTATTATCTCACCATATTTAGATTCATAGGCTGTTATTATGTCTTTTAAATCTAAATCAACTCTTTTTCCCGAAAATGAATCAATCCCAAATGCAATATATTTTGGTTGGTCAATCAGTTTCTTTTTTAGTTTAAATTTATATACTGAATCTATCAAATACATATATCCTAATCCTTTATTAGGAATTGGAATTCCTCTTATTTTTCTAAATTTTCTTAAAGTCACTGTATCATACAAAGAGACATTAACAGTTTCTAGAAAAAAATAGTAATCTATTTTTTTTAAAGAGTCAATTTTTTTTTCTGTATCATTATAAAATTCTTCTACTCCAATATGTCTCATTGGGAAGAAGACAACTTCTTTAGAATTACTTTGAAGTTTTGTTAACTTAATACTTTTGTTATAAACTCCTGTTTTCTCTAATCCTCTGTTAAAAAAATAGTTTTTACAGCCCGTTAAAAATGTTGACAAAACAAACACCATTATTATTTTTTTCATCTTCTAAAATCTTATCTAATTAAACATTAATGTTAACGAATTAGTAGTACATGTTGAAATATTATCAACATGTACTACAATATTTATATTTACCTAATTTTAATTCCACCTATTAAACCGCTTAGAATAGTAACTATTGTTTCATTAATAATTGTCCCAGCGGCTTCTCCAAAAATCTCTTTTATCCAACAACCTAACTGATACCATCTGCATTTAGCTGTTACCGTAATCGCATAAGGATTATAATCACCTGTTGTTCCTCCGAACAATTCGCTGCCATCACTTTTTATTCCTTTTTTGAATAGATTATCGACATATAGCGCCGCAGCAGCCATTTCTTTGCCATTATAATTCTTTAAAATTTCTTCTGGAGAGGTTTTACTAGAAAGTAACTTGTAGGACATGTTTAATAAATCATTCCCTTCTTTTGTAATTTTAGAATACCAGGAACCCGTGATTTTTTTCTTAAAATCATCAACATTGGTGGTTTTATCAAATGCAGGTTTTAATGTACTTGTAAGATCAGACATCCCTTGTGCCAATTGTAACCTTACACTTTCTTGAGTTATTTTTTGCGCATTCCCATTGGATGCAAATAAAAATGTGGCGATTAAGCCAAATAATAAATTTTTCATAAATTTGTAAATAATTTTAATTATTCAGTCCAACTTTGTGTCGTCAAAACATTATAAAGGTTGGGCTGCTTTTTTTGGTTGGTTTAGTCGTACTACTGTTTAATAACAAACCTCTAAAATAAACAGTGTCTTTTCTTTAACTATTTTCTCTACAAAAAACTAGAAAAGAATTCTTTGTATTGTGTCACTAATGTGGTGGCAAGCCACTTAAAACTACCTAATAAACATGTTAAATTACTATTGTTTGATATTGTAAAAGTAGGTTGCCGATTTTGCATTTTGATATACAAAAAGTGTACATTTTATGAAATCAATAATAATACGAGAGTAGGAAAAAAGAAGTTTTTTTCCTGAAGTTTTCGAGGTAAATTCTAAATTAGCCCTTGTTTTCTTGCTTCTTTCAGAATGTCTTCATCATTCCCTTTGTCAATACCTAAAAGCTGTTTAAGAATAGCTTTTCTTTTATCAATAGCACTTTTCGAAAGATGAAGCAAATCAGGAAGGCTTTTGGTTTTCACTCCTTGTGCGAGTAAAAAAAGAATTTGGCGGTTATAACTATCCATAACTTTATTCTTTTCTCCCCAAGATTTTTGGTGATTCAATACAGTCTTACTAAAATAAGTTCCTCCTTTTACTATAATATCAAACGCATCAATTAATTCTTGCGGCTGTAAATCACTCTTAATTAAAATTCCTTGAGGGTTATGATCTTTGATAATTTTAAAAAGAACTATAGACTCGTAATGTGAAGTAAGAATTACAATTTTAGCATTGGGATGCTGTTTCCTCACAATTGGAACTAAATCATCTCCTGTATTAATATTTTTTTCAAAATAAGGTGGTAAAGTCATATCTAAAAACACAATGTCAAAAGGATCTTTTGCTTGAAAAACCTCTTTATAAGCTGCTTCACAAGAATGGACTGCAGTAGTATTTAAAGCATAGCCAAAGGAATTATGGGCAAGAATAGATCTATACCCTTCAATAATAGGTGGGTGATCATCAACCATTAAAACCTTTAGTTCCATGACACAATTTTTATCGAAACTAAGAATTTTCTTTTAAATCTCCAAATAGTTTCCGGCAGCTATTCGGCTAATGATTAAATCGACGTTCTCTTTATAGGATTTTGAGAACGGAAGTTTGGTTGTCGAGTTTTTAATATAGCAAACGGTGTTTCCAGTATGAATTCGCGACACCTGATTTACATTTATGATGTAACTGTTGTGTATGCGCAGAAATTGTGTTGACGGCAAAACGGTTTCAAAATGCTTTAAGGTTTTAAAAGCCGTAATCATTTCGCCATTATTCAAATGGATATCGGTAGAGTTGTTATCGGCCTCAAAATAAAGCACATCCTCTGAGTCAATATAACGATAATCCCCATACGATTTCACGCAAATAATAAGCGATTGCTGTTTTGGTATTTCTCTCGAAACTTCGGCTGGGCTCAATGTTGCAGATTGATTTACGTCTGTCGGTACATCTTTTACCTCAACATCATGTTCAGAGGTTTCTAATTCAACAACCAATGACTCATCTAAGACTTCGAAAGTAGCCACAGGATTTTTTTCTTCTAAATAGGGTAAATCAGATTTTATAGCTCGGTCAAATTTTAAAATGGCTTTTCTAAAATCATTGATATTTATAGGTTTTAGCAAATAATCAACAACCTCATACTGCAGAGCTTCATAAGCCAAATCCTTTTTGTTTGTTGTAACAATGATTTTGGGAACAATTCTTAAATAACGATACAATTCATTAATCAATGCTAAAGAAAGATTACTCTTTTTATCGGCTGGATCAATCTCGAGAAAAACTAAGCGGGGTTGGTGTTCCAAAATTAAGTTAAGACCATCGTCGTAATTATTTGCTGAAGCAACAAAGCTAAGATTCCTAAAACGCTCAGCTATAGCCTGAGTTTTTAAGATACTTCCTTTATCATCATCAATAATGATATACGTTTGGCTCATTAATGCTATTCCGTTAGAGATTTAGGGAAAGCACTAGATTAGGTAAAAATAACAGGTAGTTTTGGGGAAACTAATTGTTTATGCTAAAGACTATAATTATATTTAACTTAGAAAATAAATTCAATTAAACGTATCTATTTCTTTAAATCGAAAGTAAGTTTTTGGAGTTTTTATAATAGAAAATGTTGACAGAAATGCCGAATCTGTTAATATGTGATTTTTTAAAGGGAAATATTCTTACAAAAGAAAAATCCCGCACTCTTTTCAGAATTTGGGATGTTATCTTTTTTCGCCACTTTACCTTTGGACGTTTCCATCCTTCGCAACAATGACATTTATAGGTTTACATTTTCATTAGCCAATTTCTAATAGAAACCTCAGCATTTATAAGTCCGCGTAGTTCGGAAATCTTTACTCTGTCCTGAGCCATTGTATCTCTGTGTCGAATGGTAACGGTTTCATCTTCTAGAGTTTGGTGATCAACCGTAATACAAAACGGAGTTCCCAATGCATCTTGTCTTCGGTAACGGCGGCCAACAGCGTCTTTTTCGTCATAGGCTACGTTAAAATCCCATTTTAAATCTTCAATTATTTTTTGAGCTACTTCTGGTAATCCGTCTTTTTTTACCAATGGCAAAACGGCTGCTTTTGTTGGAGCTAATACGGAAGGTAAACGCAAAACGGTTCTTGTTGATCCATCTTCTAAAGTTTCTTCCTGTAATGATGTAGCAAAAACCGCCAAAAACATTCGGTCCAACCCAACTGAAGTTTCTACTACATAAGGAACGTAGTTTGAATTGGTTTCATTGTCAAAATATTGTAATTTTTTACCAGAATATTGTTCATGAGCTTTCAAATCGAAGTCAGTTCTCGAGTGAATTCCTTCCAATTCTTTGAAACCGAATGGGAAATTAAACTCAATATCAGCTGCGGCATTGGCATAATGTGCTAATTTTTCATGGTCATGGAAACGATAGTTTTCTTTGCCTAATCCCAAGGATAAATGCCAGTTTAAACGCGTGGTTTTCCAGTATTCGTACCATTTCATTTCTTCGCCCGGTTTCACAAAAAACTGCATTTCCATCTGTTCAAATTCACGCATGCGGAAAATGAACTGACGTGCCACAATCTCGTTACGGAAGGCTTTTCCGGTTTGTGCAATTCCGAAAGGAATCTTCATTCTACCCGTTTTTTGCACGTTTAAGAAATTCACAAAAATTCCTTGTGCGGTTTCCGGGCGCAAGTATAAATCCATAGCATTCTCAGCAGAAGCTCCCAATTTTGTTCCAAACATTAGGTTAAATTGACGCACTTCTGTCCAGTTTCTTGAACCGGTTTCTGGATCGGCAATTTCCAATTCTTCGATAAGGTTTTTTATATCTTCCAAATCTCCGTTACCTAAGGAACGTCCCATTCTTTCTAGAATTTCTCTTTCTTTCGAAAGATATTCCATCACTCTTGGATTGGTCGTTTTGTATTGCTCTTCGTCAAAAGAGTCTCCAAAACGCTCACGGGCTTTTTCGATTTCTTTTTTGGCTTTAAGGTTTAATTTTTCGGCATAATCCTCAATTAAAACATCAGCACGATATCTTTTTTTAGAGTCTTTGTTGTCAATTAACGGATCGTTAAACGCATCAACGTGACCGGAGGCTTTCCATGTGGTTGGATGCATAAGGATTGCGGCATCTAAACCGACAATGTTATCATGCATCTGCACCATTGCTTTCCACCAATATTCTCTAATATTTTTTTTTAATTCTACTCCGTTTTGAGCATAATCATACACTGCGCTCAATCCATCGTAAATTTCGCTTGACGGAAAAATAAATCCGTACTCTTTTGCATGCGAAACTACGTTCTTAAATATATCTTCTTGTTTTGCCATAATGCTGCAAAAATATAAAAACGGATTTTAAAAAAATGATTAAAAAACGATTAGAATTACATTTTTTTATACTTTTATGTAAGAAAATTTCTTTTTTTATGATTCGACATCTTATTAACCTATTTTTCCCAAAGTCTTGCGCAGGTTGTCATTCGTTTTTATTGAGTTCCGAAAAAGTAATTTGTACGCAATGTCGACATGAAATCCCGTTGACGAATCATCATAAAATTGAAGAAAACGAAGTGATTCAAAAATTTTATGGTAGAATTCCTTTAGAGTTTGGTTCTGCTTTGTTTTATTTCCATAAAAAAGGTATTGTACAAGAGATAATACATAAATTAAAATACAAAGGACAAGAAGAAATTGGGACAATTATTGGCAATTGGTATAGCGAAGAATTAGCGCATATAGAACAAATTAAAAAAATTGATTATATCATACCTGTTCCTCTCCATAAAACGCGACTACGCCAAAGAGGTTATAATCAAGTAGAAGGGTTTGGCAAAGCCTTATCTTCAAAACTTGAAATTCCATATAACAATGAACTTTTATATAGAAAATTATACACTAAAACTCAGACTAAAAAAGATTTTTTGGGAAGAGCTGATATGATTTCGACTGCTTTTGATGTTTCCTTTTCTGAAGATTATCATGGCAAGCATTTTTTGCTCATTGATGATGTGATTACTACTGGTTCAACACTTGAGGCTTGCAGTAGAGCTATTTTGAAAATTCCCAATGCTAAAATCAGTATTGTATGCATGGCGATGTCGCACCACTAAATGTTAAGTTTCCTCAAAAACATTTCATTCAAAGTAAATATAATTGTTATTTTGTGCTTTGATAAAACAGCAGTATGCCAAAATCTATTTTCAAGTTTTTATTCTTTGTTTTTATGTTGCTAATGATGAGTTGTGCCAAGCGTGGTTCGATTACCGGCGGCGATAAAGACACAATAGCTCCTGTTTTAAAAGCAAGTTTTCCTAAAAATTTCTCGACTAATTTTAATGGCAAGGAAATCAAATTGATTTTTGATGAATATGTCAAGTTAAAAAACATAAATAAACAGTTGATTATCTCTCCTCCAATGAAAAATCAACCTGAAATTTTACCACAAGCGGCAAGCAAAATACTAACGATTAAACTGAAAGACACGCTTCAACCAAATACTACTTATAGTTTCAATTTCGGACAAAGTATTGAAGATAATAACGAAGGGAATCCATATCAGCAATTCAAATATGTTTTTTCAACCGGAGCTTATATTGATTCTTTGAAAATAAATGTGAAGGTAAAAGATGCTTTGGAAAAGAAAGTAGATAATTTCGTTTCGGTGATGCTATATGAAATTAATGAGAAGTTTAATGATTCGACGATATACCAAGAATCTCCAAGATACATCACCAATACTTTAGACAGTTTGGAAGTCGTTACTGTTGAAAATATTAAAGCAGGGAAATATCTTTTGATAGCGTTGAAAGATAACGGAAATAATAAATTTAATCCAAAATCGGATAAAATTGGTTTCCAAAAACAATACATCACGATTCCAAACGATACTATTTTTGAACTCGACTTGTTCAAAGAAAAACTGCCTTTCAAAGCTATTAAGCCTACACAAGGTTCGGGTAATAAAATAATAATTGGCTATGAAGGCAATCCAAAAAGCATGAAGGTTTCCTTAAAACATGGCTCGGAGATTATTCCGACTTTGGTTACTCAATTTCCTAAAAAGGATTCCGTTCAGGTTTGGTTTAAACCCATAAAAGCAGACTCTTTGTATGTTGCTGTTGAAAAAGACAATTTCAGAAAAGAGTTTACAATTAATATGAAAAAGCAAAAAACGGACACTTTGAGCTTAACTCCTGATTTTTCAGGAATGCTTCCTTTAAGAGAGCGTTTTGCTATAAGTAGTTCAATTCCTTTAGTAAAGTTTGACAAATCAAAAATTGCTGTTTTAAATAAAGATTCTATAGCTGTTCCGTTTGAAACAGAATATGATGATTTTCAACAAAAATTGTATTTTAATTTCAACAAAGATCCTTTAGAAAAATATAAAATTCAATTAATGCCAGGTGCTTTAACCGATTTTTATGAAAAAGAAAACGATACGCTGACCTATAGAATTGCTACTAAAAATGCATCTGATTATGGCAATTTAAAGGTAATTTTAGAAAATTCGAAAAGATTTCCAATTATTGTTGAACTTACAGATAAAACCAGTAAAATTAAGGCGACAGCCTACACAGAAAACAATCCAATTGTTGAGTTTTTAGCACTTGAACCCGATAAATATACGTTGCGTATTATTTATGATGATAATAAAAACAAAGTATGGGACACAGGAAGTTTTATGGAAAAACGCCAAAGTGAAGAGGTTATTTATTTTCCAAAAGAGATTGATGTCCGGACCAATTGGGATGTAGAGCAGCCATTTAGTTTAGGTGCTAAATAATCTCGAATCTATCTCTGTCATTTAGAAAAGCTAACTTATTTCGTGTCTCGAAAAGTTTAGCTTTATTTAATTCTAAAATAAATACAGCGTCTGCTTCTTGTGGTTCTAACACATAATCCCCAAGAAAATCAACAACCTGAGAATGCCCCACATAGTCATGTTTGTTATGGTCATTTCCAATTCGGTTTACGCCAATTGTGTAACACATGTTTTCTACTGCTCTTGCTTTTAGCAAAATATCCCAAGCATTGACACGTGGTTTTGGCCAATTGGCAACATAAAGTAAGACATCATAATTCTCTTCATTTCTGGAAAAAACAGGAAAACGCAAATCGTAACAAACCAGTGGACAAATCCTGAAACCTTTATATTCAACAATCAATTTATCGATGCCGGCTGTATATGATTTGTGTTCGCCTGCAAGAGTAAACAAGTGCCTTTTGTCATAGGATTTGATATCGCCATTTGGAAAAACAAATACTAAACGATTGTAGTAATTGCCTTTTTCTTCAATTACCAAACTTCCTGTGATTGCGCAGTTTTTGGCTTTCGCTAGATGTTGAAGCCACAAAATCGTTTCTCCTTTCATGGTTTCAGCAACCACTTTTGGATTCATTGTAAATCCCGAAGAAAACATTTCGGGAAGCACAATTAAGTCGACTTCTTCCATAAAACCAGTGATTTTTTGAGCCAAATGACTTCGGTTTTCAGTTGGGTTTTCCCAAATAAGAGAAGTTTGTACAAGTGCTATTTTCATTTTATTCAGGCATTAGGCAATTGCCGATAGTGATTAGTAAAGTTACTATAAATTCTTGTGCTTTTGGCTGTTGGCTTATGTCTAGCTACTTAATAGTTATTTCATCAATAAAAATAAATACATCGCCACCAAAACCTTGATGCCATTCTGGCAATTTGCCAAAATTATACGCTTTAACTTTTACATATCGAGCATTGATTGGCTTTGTAGTATAGCTGAAATCTTTTATGCTGTTTTCCTCTTGTTTCGGATTTACATCATTACTGATGGTAGAGACTAAAGTAAAATTGATATTATCCATAGACGTATAATATTCCACTTTAGTTGGCATTAAAATCCAGGAACGTTGGTCTTGCAAATAATTGGAATGAAATTCGGAAATAGATTTTGGTTCCTGTAAATCTACAATGGCTTCAAAATCTTGACTTTGATAACCTTGCCAATCGCCTTTTCGCCAGTTAGTGGTGCCAAATATTCCGTCTAATAAACCGTCACTTCCTCCAGCATGATATTGTGGATTGTAAGTCGATTTGATATCGATGGTATAGTTGTTTGGTTTTTTGAAGAAAGTGGCTGAAACTTTATTGCTAATTTCTCCATTTTTGTTTTTTGAAAAAGCTACAACTCTTGACGATTCTGAAATATTTAATGCGCTTAAGTATGGAAAAAAATTGTTATTATCATCTGTTTGATTAGCATTTAAAATCGTGCAATATATCTTATCTTGAGGGTTTTGGGTAATAATTTCAACTTTTAGCTTATCCTTAAAAGATTTACTTTTAGCTTCAATAACAGGAACTCCATATGATATTTCAGGCAAAGCATAAGTTTCATTATTTTTTATTTTCCTTAAGAATTCGCTTAAGAATTTATAGTTATCACTATCATCCATAATTATACTTTCCCCGTTTTCTAAATTAATTTTTACTTGTTTAAAAATAGGTTTGGTAAACTGCCATTCATGTAATCCTGGTGTAACTTGATAAACTCCCATTGAACTCAAGACATACCAAGCGCTCATTTGCCCACAATCTTCGTTTCCTATCAAACCATCAGGAGTATTTTTGTAAAAATTATCTAAAATATAATGCACTTTTTCGGTCGTCTTTTCTGGCTTGCCAACATAATTATACAGATAAGCCATGTGATGGCTTGGTTCGTTTCCATGGGCGTATTGCCCAATTAATCCGGTTACATCAGCTTGTTCGCGACCTGTAGTTTTGCTTTCGCTATTAAACATTTCATCTAATTTGACTTCAAATTTTTCTTTCCCTCCATAGGCTAATATCATTCCCGGAACATTTTGAGGAACAAAAAACGAATATTGCCAAGAATTGCCTTCGGTGAAATTATTGTTGATTTCTTTGGCATCAAATGGTTTGTCCCAACCGCCGTTTTTCTTTGGTCGCATGAAACCGGTATTCCAATCGAAAATATTTTTCCAATTTTCTGAACGATTTATAAAATAGTAGAAGTCATTTGACTTTTTTAAAATTTGAGCCATTTGAGCAATACACCAATCGTCGTATGAATATTCTAAGGTTTTGGAAACGCTTTCGTGTTCGTCGTCCATCGAAATAAAACCTTGTTTTTTGTAGGCATCCAATCCTAAATGATCTAACATCGCCGAATGTTTTGCAGCTGCAAATGCTTTCTCGTAATCAAATCCAATAATGCCTTTTGCCATCGCATCTGCCATCACCGAAACGGAATGATACCCAATCATACAATCGGTTTCGTTGGAAGATAGTTCCCAAACAGGCAACCTTCCGCCTTGTTCATATTGTTTCAGAAAAGTATTTATGAAATCAGCCGTTCTTTTCTTTTCTATTAAAGTATACAACGGATGTGCTGCTCGAAACGTGTCCCAAAGCGAGAAAACCGAATAATACTCAAACCCTTCAGCTGTGTGAATTTGGTTGTCACGACCACGATATTTCCCGTCTATGTCTTGCGCAATATTCGGCTGTACCATCGTATGATACAATGCTGTATAAAAAATTGCCAATTTATCCTTATCTGATTCTGTTACTTCAATTTTTGATAATTGTTTGTTCCAAAGTTGTTCAGCATCTTTTTTTACTTTTTCAAAGTTCCACTCTTTTATTTCTGAACTATTTAATTTTGCTCCTTCAAAACCTGTTGGCGAAAGCGATACTTTTACTAAAATCTTTTCTCCTTTTTTAACTTGTTTGCAAAAACTAATTTTTAATTCTTCATCTCCAGTATACAATTCTTTTGGCTTGTTTTTTCCTTGTGAGTTATTAATTTTCATAGGAACATTAAATTCAATTCGAGCATATACATACTGATCTCTTGCCCAAGCCGAGCTTCTTCTTAAAACTTCAATAGTTTTAGCATCAATAACTCGAATGCTTCCTGCCAATAATTTGTCACGATGATTTAAATCCAAAATAATATTGGCCAGACCACTTTCATTAAAGGTATATTCATGAAAACCCACCCGAGTTGAGGATGTTAATCGAACATCGATATTATTCTTATCAAGTTTAACAGAGTAAAATCCTGCGCTAGCTTTTTCATTAGTATGAGAAAAAGTAGAACTATAAACTTTTGAATCTAAAGTTGGTTCGCCCATCGTTGGCATTAACATGATATCTCCATAATCTGAGACACCAGTTCCGTTAAGATGTGTATGTGAAAAACCGTAAATAACATTATCCGAATAATGATAACCAGAACATCCATCCCAACTTCCATCAATTCTAGTATCAGGAGAAAGTTGAACCATACCAAAAGGAACAGTGGCGCCAGGATATGTGTGACCGTGGCCACCAGTTCCAATCATTGGGTTGACATATTGATGGAAATTCTGTCCAATAGCCACAAAAGAAAAAAGCATTAACTGTAATGAAAGTAATTTATTCATTGCGTATTTGTTTACCTATCAAAGGTAAAAAAAACGTCCCGATGAATCGAGACGTTTTTTGGAATAAATCTATTTGTTTATTATCCTTTCAAACTTGCGGATAAGTATTCTCTATTCATTCGAGCAATATTTTCCAAAGAAATCCCTTTTGGACATTCTACTTCACAAGCTCCAGTATTGGTACAATTTCCAAAACCTTCTTCATCCATTTGGCGCACCATATTTAAAACACGTTCTGTAGCTTCTACTTTTCCTTGTGGTAATAAAGCATATTGTGAAACTTTGGCACCAACAAATAACATAGCTGAACCATTTTTACATGTTGCCACACAAGCGCCACAACCAATACATGCAGCAGCTTCAAAAGCTCTGTCGGCATCGTGTTTTGGAACTGGAGTTGCATTAGCATCAATAGTTCTGCCGGAAGTGTTTACCGAAACAAAACCTCCAGCTTGTTGAATTCTATCGAAAGCAGAACGATCAACAACTAAATCTTTAACAACTGGAAAAGCTTTACTTCTCCAAGGCTCAATATAGATAGTGTCACCATCTTTAAACTTACGCATGTGCAATTGGCAGGTTGTTGTCCCAGTTTCTGGACCATGTGCTCTACCATTGATATATAACGAACACATCCCACAAATTCCTTCCCGACAATCATGGTCGAAAGCAACTGGAGATTTTTTATCGTTGATTAATTGTTCGTTCAATTGGTCTAACATTTCCAAAAACGAACTTGCAGTAGAAACATTATCTAATTTATAAGTTTCCATACTTCCTTTAGATTTAGCATCTTTCTGACGCCAAATTTTAAGGTTTATATTGATGTTTTTTGCTGCGCTCATATTTTCTTTATTTAGCCAAAAGCTATAAGGCAAAAGGCATTAGTTTAACTATGATTTACTTGATTCTAATTTGTTTATAAATGAATTTATCATTTTACTTTCTTCTATAATTTGATTCATTAATTCAGAAAACAAAGTTTCATTTCTAATGAATTTTAATCTATTAGCTATTATCAGTTGAGTTTCTAATTCGAATAAAGAACCTCTTGAAATGCATAAGAAATGAATATAACTTTGAGTAGAATTTCTTCCATAACCTTCAGCTATATTTGAAGAAATTGAAATGGAAGCTCTTTTTAACTGACTTTTCAAAGCATAAATTTCTTCTTTTGGAAAATCTTCTACTAATTCATATAAATTAATTGCAATATCAATTCCTTTCTGCCAAATTAATAAATCTTTATATGAATTTATCCCACTCATTTACTAGTGCCTTTTGGCTACTGCCTAATTACTTATAATTACGTGCGGCTATTTTAATAAACTCGTATTTTAATTCTTCTTTGTGAAGTTCCGATTGACTAATGTCATTTCCTTTATACTCCCATGCGCCAACAAACGAGAAGTTTTCATCATCACGTAGTGTCTCTCCTTCGCTGTCTTGATATTCTTCTCTAAAATGTCCCCCACATGATTCATTACGTTGCAACGCATCCATAGCCATTAATTGTCCTAAATCCATTAAATCAGCAACACGAAGTGCTTTCTCTAGTTCAGGATTTAATTCTTCGTTACTTCCAGGAACATATACGTCTTTATAGAATTCTTCTTTCAAAGCAGCAACTTCTTCAATGGCTTGTTTTAATCCTTTTTCGTTACGAGCCATCCCTACTTTATTCCAAATAATTAACCCTAAACGTTTATGGAAATGATCTACCGATTTTGAACCGTTATTATTTAAAAAAGTCTCAATTGTTGTTTTTACACGATTTTCTGCTTCAGCAAATTCAGGTAAATCAGTAGAAATTTTTCCCGTTCTGATTTCGTCTGCTAAATAGTTAGAAACAGTATATGGTAATACAAAATAACCATCGGCCAACCCTTGCATTAAAGCAGAAGCACCTAATCTATTAGCTCCATGATCTGAGAAATTAGCTTCGCCTGCAACGAAACAACCTGGAATTGTAGATTGTAAATTATAATCTACCCAAACGCCGCCCATGGTATAGTGAACCGCTGGATAAATTTTCATCGGAGTTTCATATGGATTTTCATCTGTAATTTTTTCATACATCGCGAAAAGATTACCGTATTTTTCTTCTAACCATTGTTTTCCTAAAGAAGTTATTTCATCCGCTGTTGGATTATGATTTCCTTTCGCATAAGCAGCCTGCTTGCCTTTGTTTTGAATTTCTGAAGAAAAATCTAAATATACACCTTCATTCGTATCATTCGCTTCAATTCCGAAACCTTGATCACACAATTCTTTTGCAGCTCTTGATGCTACATCACGTGGAACTAAATTACCAAAAGCAGGATATCTTCTTTCCAAGAAATAGTCCCTGTCATCTTCTTTTAGTTGTGTTGGCTTTAATTTTCCTTCGCGGATTGCTTGTGCATCTTCTTTTTTCTTTGGTACCCATATACGTCCAGAATTACGAAGCGACTCTGACATTAAGGTTAATTTTGCCTGATTGGTGCCGTGAACAGGAATACAAGTTGGGTGAATTTGAACAAAACAAGGATTAGCAAATAAGGCGCCTTGTTTGTGGATTTTCCAGGCTGCCGTTACGTTACTTCCCATAGCATTTGTGGAAAGAAAATATACATTTCCATAACCTCCAGACGCAATAATTACAGCATGAGCTGCATGTCTTTCTAATTCTCCTGTAACCAAATTACGAGCAATAATTCCACGCGCTTTCCCATCTACTTTTACTAAATCTAGCATTTCATGGCGACTGAACATTTTTACTCGACCTAAACCAATCTGTCTTGATAAGGCAGAATAGGCTCCAAGTAATAATTGTTGCCCAGTTTGCCCTGCAGCATAAAAGGTACGTTGAACTTGCGTTCCACCAAACGAACGGTTATCTAATAATCCAGCATAGTCACGTGCAAACGGAACACCTTGAGCCACGCATTGGTCAATAATATTTGACGAAACTTCAGCTAAACGGTGAACGTTAGCTTCTCTTGCTCTA
>NZ_JBMOGQ010000016.1:0-27383 GCF_049318325.1 Flavobacterium sp.
TAGAGCAAAATGCACCAGAGAAAAAGATGCCTTCTACAGCTGCAAAAGCTATTAATCTTTCGGCAAACGAATCAGATCCAATCCATTTTAAAGCCCAGTCGGCTTTCTTTTTAATGGCCGGAAACACTTCCAAAGCATTGAAAAGCTGCGTTTTTTCAGCTTCATCTTTTACATAAGTATCAATTAAAAGCGAATAGGTCTCGCTGTGAATATTTTCCATCATGATTTGGAAACCGTAGAAAAACTTGGCTTCAGGATATTGTACTTCATTAACAAAATTCTCGGCTAAATTTTCATTTACAATTCCATCAGAAGCAGCGAAAAATGCTAAAATATGTTTAACGAAATATTTCTCATCGCTGTTTAACTTGTTGTTCCAATCTGATAAATCTTGGTGCAAATCGATTTCCTCTGCAGTCCAAAAACTAGCTTCCATTTTTTTATACCAATCCCATATATCATGATGTTTTATTGGAAAAATCACGAATCGGTTTTTATTTTCTTGTAAAATTGGTTCGATATTGGCCATTTTGTGTTTGTGTTTTTAGTATTTGGATGATTTTTTATTTAAATCTATATGTTACAAAGATTATCAAATGAAATGTAAAAAGAAAGTCAAACTTATTCACAATACGCCCTACTTTTTAACATTTCCAACAAATATCTGTTTGCAATGTGATTTTTTTATTTAATTGATTTTTAGGTATTTAAAAAATATAAAAATCTCTAAAACCCCTAAAACAAAGACATTTGCGAATTTTCTGATGGTTAATTTTTAACCCTTTGCGTCTTCTGAAAACACAATTTTTTTGGCCAAAAAGAGAGCTATTTTCCAATAAAAAAATCACTTTTCGAAAAGTGTCAAAAATACGCTCTCAATTGTATATTTCCTGTGTGGATAGTTTGACTAGTTTCCGTTTTTCTACCTTGATAGTTGATATTAATGTCTAGAAACTGGGTTAGATTTTTTTGCAACAGTAATCGCCAGGTCATATTCTTTCCGGGTTGTAATCCTTCCAACATTTGAAATGCCACTGCCGATTGTGAATCGCCTTCAAACTTGTTTTGATATAAAGAAAATTCTCCATTCATGGTAACCTTCTTTTCACTGGCATAGGAAAACGAAGTTCCAAATCGGTTTTGCATTAGTTTTTCGGAGTTGCCTATTTGATTTTCTCTGTTTTGGTATTCATAAAAAATATCCCAACTAGCATTTTTGTTAAAGAGATAGGAAATTTTTGGATTAATCTGATAACCTTCGACTTTATAATTTTTGCTGCTATAATTCTCTGATGTTAAATTAGATTTTGAAGTCTCGGTCCCCAAAGTAAATAACCAAATTTTTTGAACCAAATGGGCATATTGCAATTGGTGTGTGCTGTTTTTATTTTCTTGTGAACCAACCGAAAGTAAATTTTTTATCCGATTTGTAATAAAGGTGTAGGTCACAGAATGTTTCTGTTTGCCTCGATTGTAAAATAGGCTATTTCTAAAACTAGTGTTCAGTCCCAATAAATTCTCATCTGATGTTGAAAACGGATTTAAATCAAAATTGTCTCCGTTGCGTTTTATTTTTCGCTCTATTAAAAAAGAAGTTTGGTTATAAAAGTGAGACAAAACCTTTTTGAATCCTATTGCATTTTGCCATTTACTCATGTTTAAAGTCAATGCTTGCGAAAATTTATTTTGATGTGTTTTGACAAAAATCTGATTGGGTAAAAACACACGGACATATTTTGCCTGATCCGGAAAAGCAGCCACTTCAAACTCTTCTAATTCTTGTATTCCATTACTATTGTAGTCAATCCAGGTGTAAACACCTTGTCCCGGTTCAACTTCTAAATAAGTGAATTCCTGTTGTGCAATAGTTCCCGAAGTAGTTTCATAAGCCGAAGTGACCAGCATCAATTGATTGAAATACTTGTCGTTATAGAGCAATCTTGAATTTAATGAAGGCTCGTTATTTCTTGCAGCATCAACATATTTTAGATTTCTGTAATTGACAAATAAAGACAAATCGCTTTTATTAGTTTGTAATAATTTCGATTTTAAATAATAGGATTGAGAGGAATTTACTTTTTGCAGGAATCCGTTTTGCAAACTATCATTCACGCGTTGTAAATAACCTAATTCTACAAAAACTTTAGTACTGTCTCCACGTCCAACAAAAGCTCCATATTCGGCGAAACGCTGACTCAAAGCTGATAATTGTTGGGTTGCTACAATTTTTTCTTTATTGTTTTCCAATCGCAAACTGCTTCCAATCCAATTCTTTTTAAAGTTATAGCGAACCTGTGATTGGTTTCGGATAAAGGTTGAATTAGAATAGGTTCCGTTACTTTTAAGGTAACTGCTATTCTGTAGAATATTCCAATTTTTGAGTTTGAACAAGCCATTTACAATATGACGGCTTCCTGAAAAACTTTTAGAAAAATCCAACTTTTCAAATTGATAGGTTAGCTCACCTTTTTCGGGCAGAATGAAATCCAAACCGTTAATCAACAAACTCTGATTGCCTGCAAACGTGGTCAAATTCCAATCGCGATTGAACTCAATATTAAACAACCGCTCTATAGTTTTGAAATTTTCTTGCACATATTGGTAATTTCCAAAAGCATCAATTTGCCATTTTTTGGTAAACAAACGCTGCTTGAAATTCAGTTTGCCCGCAACGCCTTTATTGTTATTGTCGTTAATTGCAGAATATAAATTTAAATCGTTATTGCTCAAACCGACTTCAAAATCAATAGCAGTTTTTTCGCTCGGATTGTACTTTCCTAAAACTGATGCGATCTGAATTTTTGTTGGTGCCACCAATCGCGTTATTGGTTCATAATTTCCTTGCGAAATACCTGCAATAGGCTGAACATATTGGTAAATTTTTCCAATGGCTGATGAATTAATTAAAATATAATTACCAAGATTATTACCAACCAAAGTAAACCTTACGTTGTATAATTCATCTGTTGAATTGTTTGAATATTCGAAAGCCTCAATTCCATTAACCTCTATTTTTTTGTACAAAATTTTATTTTCCGAAAACGAATCCAGATACGCTGAAGGTGCATTCATCAAATTAATATTGTCTCCTGCATTACTCAAAATCGCTACTTGTTCTGAAGTTAAATTTTGTTGCAATGGTTGGTTTTTTACATCGCTTTCAGAATACAAATAACCGCCCAGACTCCAGGTTCTTGCTTCATGATTCACGCCTCCATAAGTTACAAAACGGGTGTAATTCCTATCAGAATATTGATATTCTATAACAATTCTCATTTCGGAATTTATAGGGAAAAGCGATGTAAACACAATCTCACCGGCATTATAGTCGATAATATAGTCATTGTTTTCGCCACGTTTACGAAGAATACCATTAACATAAACACGTTCCGAACCCGAAATTACTAAGACAAATAATTCACCATTATTGCCACGTAATTTATAGGGCCCTTGATTTCCTTCCTGCCCGGTGAACGAACTTTTGGCATATTGCCCGCGGACCAAAGCCGCCGAAGCAAAAATATCAGTCTTATTTTCTTCTCCTCCAAAAGTGAAATGCGTAGAAAGTCCTTGTACCTTTTTGTTGAAATTCAAAAATCGCGATTGTCGGTTTTCGAGGAATAAATCGCCGGCTCGAATGTTCCATTTATCGGTAAATAATTCAATGAAAATCTGATCAAATTCATCCAGTTTTTGGGAATAACCATTGTCTTGTAACGAAATATTGCTGTCTTGAATCGATGCACGTAATGAAACCTTGTCGGATATTTTTCCGGTAATCTGCAAATCGAGATTGGAACTTACCGAAGCATTTTGATTGTTACCAATTGTAACACCTCGTGTGATGCTTCCGGAAGTGTTCAAACCGTCAAACGGCACAAACTTTTTTATGGAACGATTGACTTTGTATAAGCCTCCGTCATTAGCAACTACTCTGTCTTGGTCGTATATGCTGTATGTTTTGGTTAGTTGTTCAGGATATTTGAAGTAGCGAACGGTCAAACTGTCTTGTGAAGTAAAGTTATTTTTAAAAATCAGTTTCCCTTTTTTGAAATCGATTTTATAAAAACTGGTGTCAATTTCTTTTCCTTCTGAAGTTTGTAGTTTGAAGAAACTTGGGCTGATGCTTACTTTTTCAATTTCGATGGTGTCTTTTGAAACCGCAAGTTTTTTACTATTATATAAAGTCTTGATTTCCTGAGCCGAAAGCCTAGAAAAGCCAATGATAAACAATAATAAAAAGAGTTTTTTCAGCATACATATAATAACGTAAAAAAGCTAGTTTGAGTATACCAACGTTACTCCTTCGTCACAATCTGCATCGTTTCTCTTGAAATTTGTTTTAGCAAAACGGTTTTATCTTTTTCAACCATTTTGGCTGCTTTCTCATCAAAATGGCGAATGGTGTAAAGCGACACTTTTTCATTATAGGAAACCTTGAATTTTTTTGACAGTATGTTTTTGAGCTCTCTGAAATTACCGAATTTGTCTTCTATACAAACGGAAAAACTAATCGCCGAATTCTGAATCAGGCTCACTTTAATTTTATATTGGTGAAACAAAGCAAAAATTTCGCTGATGTTTTCCTCAATAATAAAAGAGAAATCAATAGACGAAAGTGACAATAATAATTGCTCGTTTTTAACAATAAAACAAGGCGTTTTTGGTTCTAAATCTTCTCCTTTTGAAACACTTGTTCCAGGCAAAAGTGGGTTGATAAACGATTTTACATACAACGGAATTTCTTTTTTCTGTAATGGTTGCAATGTTTTTGGGTGAATTACCGAAGCTCCGTAAAATGCAAGCTCAATTGCTTCGCGATAGGAAATTTGATTTAACAAAACGGCATTTTCGAAATAACGCGGGTCGGCATTCAAAACTCCGGGTACGTCTTTCCATATGGTTACGCTTTCTGCGTTTAAGCAATACGCAAAAATGGCCGCGGTATAATCGGAACCTTCCCGACCAAGCGTTGTGGTGAAATTATTTTCATCAGATCCTAAAAATCCCTGAGTTATGTTGAGTGCTTTCTTTTTAATTCCTTTTGAAATTAATTCTTGTGTTTTTTCCCAATCGACTTCGGCATCTCTATAATTATTGTCGGTTTTGATAAAATTTCTAACATCTATCCAATTGTTTTTCAACCCTGCATGGTTGAAATAGTGACTTACAATAGTTGTCGAAACAATTTCTCCATAGCTTACAATTTGATCGTAAACAAAGTTGTAATTTGGTGATTTATTACTTCGTAAAAAGTACTCCAAATCGGCGAAATGACTGTTCACGGCGTAAAAAACATCATGCTCTTCATCATCAAATAAATCCAATAAAATCTGATTGTGGTATTTACGAACGTCCTGCAAAGACGATTGCAGTTCGTTTGATTTTTCAGAATAATTTTTGATAACCAACTCCAACGCATTTGTAGTTTTTCCCATAGCGGAAATTACCAAAAGGGTGTCCTCATGACCTACTTTTTCCAATACGCTGAATACATTTTTTATCCCATCGGCATCTTTTACAGATGCACCACCAAATTTGAATATTCTCATTTATAATTTACTTAAAAATTCATTTATTCCGTTCTCGTCCATTTGCGCTACGCGCCAGTCTTCCAAGATTTTTGCCCCGGATTTTTGATAAAATTCTATTGCTGATATATTCCAATCCAAAACGGCCCACTCAATCCGGCGTACTTTGTCGATTCTCCCCTGTTCAATAATTTTGGTGTACAATTCAAAACCCACACCCTTGCCACGCATTTCTTCCTTTACTATCAAATCTTCAAGATGTATGGTTTTGCCTTTCCAGGTAGAATAGCGGTAATAGTAAAGTGCAATACCAACAATATTACCATTTACCTCAGCAACGAAAGTATAAAATAATGGATCATCACCAAATCCGTCATTCTCCAAATCGGCGACAGTTACCTCAACAGCATGTGGTTCTTTTTCGAAAGTAGCCAATTCCTGAATTAGTTCAAGAACCGCTTTCATATCTTTTTTTTCTCCTTTTCGGATGTTCATTTGGATCAAATTTTTTTTCTCAGTGACAGTTCGGCCTATGGCCTCGGGTTACAAAAATACAATTATTAATTTCTTCTCGAAATAGATTTTTTCTTTGCCAAATTTATCGATATTTGCACAAACAACTACAACGATTTCGTAATGGAAGAACGCAACAGAACCTTAGGGGAATTTATTATTGAAAACCAAAAGGCACATCAGTATTCATCGGGGGAATTATCGAAAATCATTAACTCGATTCGTCTTGCTGCCAAAGTTGTAAACTACAAAGTAAACAAAGCTGGTTTGGTAGACATTGTTGGTGCTGCTGGGGAGCAAAACATTCAGGGCGAAGACCAGCAAAAACTGGATGTTTATGCCAATAATATTTTTATACAAACCTTAGTGAATCGTGAAATTGTTTGTGGAATTGCCTCTGAAGAAAGTGATGATTTTATTACGGTACAAGGATTAGATGAAGGGCATAATAATAAATATGTTGTTTTAATGGATCCTTTAGACGGCTCTTCTAATATTGATGTAAATGTTTCCGTGGGAACTATTTTTTCTGTTTTTAGAAGAATTACGCCAATTGGAACTCCCGTCACTTTAGAAGATTTTTTACAACCTGGAACGCAACAAGTGGCTGCGGGTTATGTTATTTATGGCACTTCAACGATGTTAGTTTATACAACTGGCCATGGTGTTAATGGTTTCACTTTGAATCCGGCTATTGGAACCTTTTATTTATCGCATCCGAATATGCAATTTTCGAAAGATGGGAACATATATTCTATCAACGAAGGAAACTATGTGCATTTCCCGCAAGGCGTGAAAGATTATTTGAAATATTGTCAGCTTGAAGAAGGTGACCGCCCTTACACTTCACGTTACATCGGAAGTTTAGTTTCCGATATTCATCGAAATATGATAAAAGGAGGAATCTATATTTATCCGACAAGTTCCAAAGCCCCCAAAGGAAAATTGCGCTTGCTTTATGAATGTAATCCAATGGCATTTATTGCCGAACAAGCCGGCGGAAAAGCTTCAGATGGTTTTGGAAGAATTCTGGAAATTCAACCAACAGAACTACATCAGCGTGTTCCATTCTTTTGTGGAAGCTACAATATGGTTGAAAAAGCAGAGGAATTTATGGCAAAATACAGTTAATAAAAATCCATATTTCTCATATATAGGTTTTATGATTCGACTTTACCTTTTTAGACAATAAAAATCTAAAATGTTTTTCATCGATTTTTGAGCATGTTTTTTATAGCAAAACAAAATAAATTGTAAGTTTACGATACCAAATAAACTAATGCTATGTCAGATTTCTGGATTCACTTCTCTTCTGGATTAAAACATTTGTGCAACTTACTAGCTTATAAAGATGTTTTATTTCTTCTAGTACTTACTGTTCCTTACGAATTTAAATCGTGGAATAGAATACTAATTCTAGTTTCATTTTTAACTGCGGGACATACATTGGCGCTAATGCTTTCTATTTTTAATGTCATCACTATAAAAGTAGGCATAGTAGACTTTATAATACCAATAATCATTCTTATAACAGCTTTATACACTATTATTTCTACCGGGAAATCAAGCAAAAAAGACAGTATTATCTTTATTGCTATTGTAACTTCATTGTTCGGAATTATTCACGGATTGGGATTTGCTAATTATTTCAATAGCCATATTACGGGAAAAGCTACCGATAAATTATTGCCACTTTTTGAATCATCACTTGGTTTTTGTGTTTCTCAAATCCTCACTATTACTCTAGCTTTATTGATTGGTTATGTTGTTCAAACACTACTTAAATTCTCAAAACGAGATTGGCTTTTAATTGTTTCTTCCTTTGTCATTGGCATCGTAATTCCAATGATTATCAGAAGTGAAATTTGGGTTAAATAATTGTTCAGAAGCGAAAGGTTTGGGTATATTTGCTAACCTTTTTCCTGCTGTTCGTCACGCATGGCGTTTCCTTCCATCAGGGCTAGATGAAAAACTTTATGATTATAAGTGATGAAAGAAAAAAAACAACTCAAATACGATATTGCTTATTTAAGAATTGCAGCCGAATGGAGTAAACTTTCTTATTGCAAACGCAAACAAGTTGGTGCCATAATAGTGAGAGACAAAATGATTATTTCAGATGGTTACAACGGAACACCATCGGGTTTTGAAAACTGCTGCGAAGACGAAGAAGGATTAACCCAATGGTTTGTACTTCATGCCGAAGCCAATGCTATTTCAAAAGTTGCGCGTTCTACTCAAACCTGTGAAAACGCTACCTTATATATTACACTTTCACCTTGTAAAGAATGTAGCAAACTCATTCATCAATCGGGAATAAAACGAGTTGTTTTTAAGCATGGTTACCGCGATACAACCGGTTTAGAATTTTTAGAAAAAGCTGGTGTTGTTGTTAATCAAATTGAAGATTTAGGATAATGAAATCAAAGGGAAACTATTTACCAATACTATTGTTTTCTTGCGTTGCTCTGGGCATTGTAATTGGCGGTATGGTTAATTTTGCAAAACGAACCTTATCAAAACAGAATGCCAGAAAAGTCAAAATTGAACAACTGATTGATTTTATCAATGAAGAATACGTAGATGATGTCAATTCTGATTCAATTGTTGATATGACTGTGAATACTATTTTGGCCAATCTTGATCCGCATTCAGTGTATCTTCTTCCAAGCGAACAATCTTCTGAAGCCGAAATTATGAAAGGTGATTTTGTGGGTATTGGCGTTAATTTTTATATGTATAATGATACCGTTACTGTGGTAAAACCAATAGAGAACGGTCCGGCAGCAAAAGCGGGAATCCTTTCTGGAGACCGAATTCTATATGCTGATAACTCCAAACTTTTTGGAATAAAATTACCAACCGACAGTTTATATAGCAAACTAAAAGGCGAAGAGGGCTCAAAAGTTTTATTGACTATTTTTCGAAAAAGCACCAATAAAAAACTAAAGATTACGGTTGAACGTGAAGTTGTTCCGATAAAAAGTGTCGACACCTATTTAATGCTAAACAAAACTTCTGGGTACATTAAAATCAACCGTTTTGCAGAGAATACGTATGACGAATTCAGAGTTGGATTAGAGCAATTGAAAAAACAGGGAATGACTACTTTAGTGATTGACTTGCGAGACAATGGTGGTGGTTATTTGGAAAAAGCTGTCGAAGTTATTGATGAACTTTTAAAAGACAAAGAACTTATTGTTTTTACCAAAAACAGAAAAGGGATAATCGATAAAACATTTGCTACTGAAGGCGGCATCTTTGAAAAAGGAAAAGTATTTGTTTTAATTGACGAAAATTCGGCATCCGCAAGTGAAATTCTGGCTGGTGCGATTCAGGATAATGATAGAGGGACCATTGTAGGCCGTCGCTCTTTTGGAAAAGGATTGGTTCAACGCGAAATGGGCTTTCAAGATGGTTCAGCTGTTCGTTTAACAATTTCCAGATATTACACTCCAAGCGGGCGATCTATTCAAAAACCATATACAAAAGGCGATGCAGAAAAATACAGTCATGATTTTGAAAACCGTTTTGCAAGTGGCGAACTTTATGAAAAAGACAAAATAAAAGTGGCTGATTCACTAAAGTTCAAAACTAAAAAAGGTCGAACTGTTTATGGCGGTGGTGGAATTGTACCTGATATATTTGTTCCTCTTGAAGTAAAAAAAGGAGAAGAAAATTTGGCTTATATTTTAAATTCAGGCATTGTGGGACATTTTGTTTTTGAACAGCTAGACAAAAACCGAAACGAATTCAAAGGATTAAAATTTGGAGCTTTTTTAGCTAAATTAGAAACTGATACTGGCAATGTCGCAAAATTTGAAAGGTATCTGAAAGATGCTGGTTTGGAAATGAAATTAGACAGCAATAAAACTTTGGTCAAAAAATATATAACAGCTGAATTTGCCCGACAATTATTTGGGGAAAGCCAATACTACACTATCATTCTTAAAGATGATACTGTTTTAAATGCTGCTTTAAAATAGACTATTTTTTTATCGAGTCATGGCTTTGCGAAGATATTCCGTTATTCCACAAAGTTAAAATATCGGTCGCCACAGCCGCGCCACTTCCTGCTGCAATAGCTAACTGACTGCGCCAACCTGCAAGTGTTCCAACTACATAAATACCTTCAGTTACTTTATGATCTTCGTTTTTCAATTGAATGCGTTGTTTTTCGGCTAAAGCTTTTTTGTGTGGTTCAACATAGTTCATCAAACCTTCAATATTAAAAGTATTAGAATAGCCGATAGCAACGACAATAATTTTAGCTTGATACGAATTCTTATTGGTTGTAACCGTAAAATTTGGAAATTGTCCCACAACTTTAAGGACTTTTTCGCCTTCAATTTGAGTTACATGTGGATATAATTCCTGCAAATGTTGAACACTTTCAGTCAGCAATTCTGAACCTAATTTCCCTGAAGGAACACCGTAAGCATTATAAAATATAGCTTCCTGAAGTGAGGATGTTTTTTGATGTGTAATAATTCCAATTTTTTTATCCTGCACAAATGGCTTTTTGTGAGCAGAACCCAAAACCAAAGCGCTTGAGATACCAGAAACGCCACCACCAATAATTAAAACATCTAACATGCTTTTAGTTTTTTAATTTTTCTTCTATCTTTTTTGACATTCTAAAAATCAATAGAATTAAAACGGCGCAAAAAGAAGCTACAATACCAATCAAAGCAATCATACTGTCGCCTTCAAATGGTTTATTAAAATCAAGCAGAAAAACATTTACTATTATAAGCGCAATAGCAATAATAAGAAGAATGTTGGTAAAAATTTTCATGAAGTAAATTTAGAGGACAAAAATACTAATTTTTGGCATTATGCAAATAGCCCTTTAACATTAGCAGCAAATAATTTAACATGAGTTGAACTAAAATGTATTTTAAGATTTTACCTTTGCATAAAATATTTAAAATATGTTTCAATTAGGCAAAACCATCGTTTCTGAAGACATACTAGAAAAGGATTTTGTTTGTAATCTTTCGGCTTGTCAAGGCGCTTGTTGTGTAGATGGAGATGCAGGTGCACCTTTGAGTAAAGACGAAACCAAAATTCTGGAAGAAATTTATCCAAAAATTAAACCTTTTCTTCGCAAAGAAGGCATTGAAGCTATCGAAAGATTGGGAACTTGGGTTGTGGGAACCGACCAGGATTTAGAAACGCCATTAATTGACAACAAAGACTGTGCGTATGTTATTTTTGATGGGAAAACTGCACTTTGCGGAATCGAACAAGCATATAATCAAGGAATTATTGATTGGAAAAAACCTGTTTCCTGTCATTTGTATCCAATTCGTGTAAAAGATTTTACCGAATTTGCCGCGGTTAATTATGATCGTTGGGACATTTGTAATCCGGCTTGTTCATTGGGAAAAGAACTCGAAATTCCTGTCTACAAATTTGTAAAAGAAGCTTTAATTCGAAAATTTGGGGAAGATTGGTATATGGAATTAGAAAAAGTTGCTGAAGATTTAAAAAAGGAGAGCCAAAAGTAAAAAGAGACTGGCAGACTCTTATAGCGAAGGAGGCATAAGCGTGATGGCATAAAAAAACTTAATATATTTAATATAGTTCTTGTTGAGAATATAGGATTAACTTCGCTTTCACTCAAAGCTAAGCTTTGAAAATAGAAATCCAATTAAAATAAAAAAGTAAGCTATTTTATTTTAGCTCGCTTATTATTTATTCGTGGAGAATATCGGATTCGAACCGACCACCTCTTGCCTGCCAGGCAAGCGCTCTAGCCAAATGAGCTAATCCCCCATAATGTTCTACAAATATATATTTAATAGAAACAAATAACAATTCAAAACCTATCTTTTTAATAATTATTATAAATTTATTTCAACTAAAAAAGTAATTACCTTTGCAATACCCTAAACGAAGAATTGGAGTAACGGATGAAATAAATTAAAAAGCATGAGTAACATCAGAATCACCAAACAATTTTCTTTCGAAACCGGACACGCGCTCTATGGTTATGACGGCAAATGTAAAAATGTACACGGACATAGTTATAAACTCTCGGTAACGGTGATTGGGAAACCTATTTCAGACCATTCCAATGTGAAATTTGGAATGGTGATTGACTTTTCGGATTTGAAAAAAATAGTGAAAGAAGAAATCGTAGATATTTTTGACCACGCTACCGTTTTTAATCAAAATACACCGCATATTGAATTGGCTGCAGAATTAAAAAATCGAGGGCATCATGTTATTTTGGTAAATTACCAACCTACAAGTGAAAACATGGTGACTGATTTTGCACAAAAAATAAAAGACCGTTTGCCTGCTGACATCAAATTACATTCGCTAAAATTGCAGGAAACAGATACTTCTTTTGCCGAATGGCATGCCTCAGATAACGAATAACCTCAACTATTGATGACTATTTCTCACAACAAAAAAATATATTTTGCTTCCGACCAACACTTTGGCGCACCAACGCCCGAAGCCAGTTTCCCGCGTGAGCAAAAGTTTGTTGCTTGGCTTGATGAAATAAAAAAAGACGCAGAATGCATTTTTCTTTTAGGCGATTTGTTTGATTTTTGGTTTGAATATAAAACTGTTGTCCCAAAGGGTTTTATTAGAGTTTTAGGTAAGTTAGCCGAAATTCGCGACAGTGGCATCCCGATTTACTTTTTTGTAGGCAACCACGATTTGTGGATGAACGATTATTTTGAAAAAGAATTGAACATTCCGGTATACCACGACAATCAAGAGTTTACATTTAATGACAAAACGTTTTTAATTGGTCACGGCGATGGTAAAGGTCCGGGTGATATGGGTTACAAACGCATGAAAAAAGTATTCACTAATCCTTTTTCCAAATGGCTGTTTCGATGGTTGCATCCTGATATTGGCGTGAAATTGGCTCAATACTTATCGGTCAAAAACAAATTGATTTCAGGTGAAGCTGATGTAAAATTTTTAGGCGAAGAAAACGAATGGTTGGTCCAATATGCAAAACGTAAACTCAAAACCAAACATTATAATTACCTCATCTTTGGCCACCGCCATTTACCAATGGTTATCAACGTAGGTGAAAACTCCGAATATGTAAATCTGGGTGACTGGATTGGGTATTTTACTTATGGAGTTTTTGATGGTACGTCCTTTGAGTTGAAAGCATATTAATTCTCTAATCCTTTTTACTTTTGCCATTTCGAATACGTTCTTGTCATTTCGAAATGGAATTAAAAATAACAAAAAAACTTTATCTCAAATCCTTTACCCTCAACTGCAAAGTAACATTGCCTTTGTATTCGTTTTCATCAATACAATAAACTGCATCAAACGGTTTTTGGTTTTTTACCAATTGTAATTTATTGCCTAATCCAAAGCCAATGGCGCCAAACCGTGGTGCAGCCGAATCGAGGGATGGTAAACCTTCTGAGTTATTTTGCTTTATATAAAGTTTTAAATGCTCCTCATCTTTCCCTAATTGTTTGGCATAACCAGTGTCTATTACTCCTTTGGTCATAAAAACTGGTGTCATGTTTTGCGGACCAAATGGTTCAAACTGATTTAATAATCGAACTAACTTTTCATTAATATCCGTTAAATTAATTTCGGCATCAATCAAAATTTCCGGAATTAACAAATTGGGGTGAATCGTTTCGGAAACAACTTTTTCAAAGGCATTTTTAAATTTCTGATAATTCTCTTCTTTTAATGTCATTCCTGCAGCATACATATGTCCACCAAATTGTTCGAGGTGATTGGAACTTGCTTCCAACGCTTTGTAAATATCAAATTCTTTTACCGAACGTGCCGAAGCTGCCAATTTATCACCACTTTTAGTAAAGACAATCGTCGGACGGTAATACGTTTCTATCAAGCGTGATGCTACAATTCCGATGACGCCTTTGTGCCAGTTTTCATTGTAAACTACAGTTGTAAATTTATCGGTTTCCTCATTTATCTCTATTTGATCTAGCGCTTCAATTGTGATTTGCTTGTCTAAATCTTTTCTGTCGGAATTGTGTTGTTCTATTTCAGAAGCAAAATTTTCAGCTTGGTCAAAATCGTATTCTGTTAATAATGCTACTGCTTCGTTACCGTGTTTGATTCTTCCAGCAGCATTTATTCGTGGAGCAATAATAAAAACTACATCGGTAATTGTTAAGACTTTCTTTTTAACATTTTGTACTAATGCTTTAATTCCCGGTCTTGGATTAGTATTAATTACTTCCAATCCAAATTTGGCTAATATCCTATTTTCTCCAGTCATCGGAACGATATCAGCTGCAATTGCTGTTGCTACTAAATCGAGGTAAATCACTAAATTGTCTATCGTTTGGTTTCTTTTTTCTCCTAATGCCTGAATCAATTTAAAACCTATTCCACAACCACACAATTCGTCATACGGATAGAAACAATCTTCTCTTTTTGGATCCAGAATTGCAACCGCATTTGGCAATTCATTGCCCGGTCGATGGTGGTCACAAATAATAAAATCGATATTTTTTTCATTTGCGTAAGCGATATGATCAATAGATTTTATGCCGCAATCCAGCGCAATAATTAGAGTAAAACCATTGTCATCAGCAAAGTCTATTCCTTTAAAAGAAATGCCATAACCTTCATCATATCGGTCAGGTATGTAAGTTGCAACATTCGGATAATAACTTTTCAGATACGATGAAACCAGCGAAACCGCTGTTGTGCCATCGACATCATAATCGCCAAAAACCAAAATATTTTCTCCGTTAGTAATCGCACTTTCAATTCGGGCAACTGCTTTATCCATATCTTTCATCAGATACGGATTGTGCAAATCATCTAAACTCGGGCGGAAAAACTGCCGCGCCTGTTCAAACGTTTCAATACCGCGCTGCACCAAAAGTGTAGCAATCAGCTCATGCACCTTTAATTGGGTTGCCAAAGCATTTACTTTTTCGGAAGATGGTTTTGGTTTGAGTGTCCAGCGCATGTTTTTGAAATACAATTTACGAAGTTGAAAATACAAAGTTATTGAAGCAAAAATAAGTGAAAGACTATAACAAATGATATAGTTTTAGTGTATATTTTTTAAGTTAAAACTAAAACAATATTCGCTACTTTTGAGACATAAAAACATTATCAATGCAAATTCAAGGTCAAATCGTAGACATTCCAAATCGCAAAATATATTCGGGAGAAATTACTATTGAAAATGGTAAAATCGCTTCCATAATTGAGGTAGCACACAACGTCAAAACCTATATTCTTACGGGTTTTGTTGATGCGCACATTCATATTGAAAGCTCAATGCTCGTGCCTTCTGAATTTGCCAAGATTGCAGTATTACACGGGACAGTTGGTACAATTTCTGACCCGCATGAAATTGCCAATGTTTTAGGGAAAGACGGGGTGCATTACATGATTAACAATGGTAAAAAAGTGCCTTTTAAGTTTCATTTTGGCGCTCCATCGTGTGTTCCTGCAACATTTTTCGAAACGGCAGGCGCTGTGATAGATTCGGAACAAATTAAAGAATTAATGGCATTACCTGATATTTATTATTTGTCTGAAATGATGAATTATCCCGGTGTTTTGTTTGATGTCGAAGAAGTTTTGAAAAAAATAGCCTGGGCAAAACATTTCAATAAACCAGTTGATGGTCATGCGCCCGGATTAAGAGGAGCTCCTATCGAAAAATATATTGCTGCGGGAATTTCAACAGACCACGAATGTTTTACCTATGATGAAGCTGCTGAAAAATTATCACTAGGAATGAAAGTGCTTATTCGTGAAGGAAGTGCTGCAAAAAACTTTGACGCTTTAATTGATTTGCTTCCAGAAAATTATTCAAATATGATGTTTTGTTCTGACGACAAACATCCGGATGATTTGATTGTTGGCCATATTAATTTGCTTTGTGCAAGAGCAGTTGCCAAAGGTTTTGACTTATTCAAAATATTGCAGATGGCTTGCATCAATCCGGTGAAACATTATAAAATGAACATTGGTTTATTGCAAAAAAATGATGCCGCCGATTTTATTGTGGTGGAAGATTTAACCCATTTCAAAGTACTGCAAACCTACATTGATGGCGAATTGGTTGCCGAAAACGGAAAATCCTTTATAAAAGATGTCGATTTTGAAAAACCTAATAATTTCAACACTCCAAAAAAACAGGTTATTGAGTTCGATATTAGCAGTTCGGCTTCAAAAATCAGAGTTATTGAAGCTCTTGAAGGACAATTAATTACGAATGAAATTCATCACAAACCAAAAATCGAAAATGGAAAAATCGTTTCTGATACTGAAAACGACATCCTGAAAATGGCGGTTGTCAACCGCTACGAAAATGCTCCGCCAGCAATTGCTTTCATTAAAAACTTTGGTTTGAAAAAAGGTGCGATTGCCAGTTCAGTTGCGCACGATTGTCATAACATTGTGGTAGTCGGAACATCTGATGAAGAGATTTTGAGTGCTGTAAATTTAATAATTGACAATACTGGTGGGATTTGCGCGGTGAATGGTAATGATAAAAAATCTTTGGCATTACCTGTTGCCGGAATCATGAGTGACCAAAATGGATGGGAAGCCGGGCGTTTATATCAGGAAATTGACTCCATGGCAAAGGAATTGGGTAGTGGTTTGAAAGCCCCGTTTATGACACTTTCGTTTATGGCTTTATTGGTAATTCCGGATTTGAAATTATCGGATAAAGGTTTGTTTAGTGGAAATTCGTTTTCTTTTGTGGATTTGGAAGTTTAAAAAAGTGGAAGGAATATAGAAATACAATATAGACGAGAATAATTATTCAGAGTCTATTTTCTTTGTCCTATTCTCTTTAGTCTTGCCTTCAACCACAGCTACAATTTCTCCTTTCGGAGCTTTTATTTCAAAGTGATTCAGTACTTCTTCTGCAGTTCCGCGAATTGTTTCTTCATGTAATTTTGATAATTCTCGTGAAACTGAAACTTGTCTGTCAACTCCAAAATACTGCACAAATTCAGCTAAGGTTTTTACTAATTTATGTGGCGAAACATAGAAAATCATTGTTCGAGTTTCTTCGGCTAATGCCAAATATCGGGTTTGTCTTCCTTTTTTTTCAGGCAAAAAACCTTCAAATACAAATCGGTCATTGGGTAAACCACTATTCACTAAAGCAGGGACAAAAGCAGTTGCGCCGGGCAAACAATCGACTTCAATATTATTTTCAACACAAGCACGCGTTAGTAAAAAACCTGGATCAGAAATCGCCGGAGTTCCTGCATCAGAAATTAGTGCAATGGTTTCGCCGCCTTTTAAACGCGAAATTAAATTTTCAACCGTTTTGTGCTCATTGTGCATATGATGGCTATGCATGTGCGTGGAAATTTCAAAATGTTTTAGAAGTTTTCCGCTGGTTCGCGTGTCTTCGGCCAAAATCAAATCGACTTCCTTCAAAACGCGAATGGCTCTGAAAGTCATGTCTTCAAGATTGCCAATTGGCGTTGGAACTATATATAATTTTGACATAAATAAATGGAACACAGATTTCGACAAATTAAATCTGTGCTAATCTGTGAAATCTGTGTTTTATAATTTTAGGTGAATTTTTTCTCAACAATTTCCATGAAGCGTTCATTATAATCTTCTTCACCAACCCAATAGTTGTAATCAGGAAGCACCATTTCATTTATAAAATTTTTGGCTTCTTCAAACGTATCAAATGTATTCAATTGCGAAATAACACGATTAAAATCTTCGTTGCTATCGTTAAAAAGATGTTGTACAAAACCAATTCGGTCGTTCAATCCAATAGCGATAGATTTTGTTGTCATCTCATTAAATGCGGCTGTTTTTGGTTCTTCCTTTGCTTCTTCTGCAACAGTTTGCTTTGCGTCTTCGGTTTCGCTCGAGTCAGATGTAAATAATGACACTTCATTTGTTTTTACAAAAACTGGTTCAGTATACTTACCAATATGATCTTCCAGTTTCTCTTCTAGTAGTGACTCAAAAGCAACTTCTGCAGGAACATCTTGCGCTTCTTGTTCCTCCTCTTCCGTTTCTAATTCAAAAATAGGTTTAAAAGCTGATTCTTCATTGGCAATTGGCTCTTCTTCGTCTATTGATTGTTCTTCTATAACTTCTTCCGGTTCTTCCAAAACGACACTTTGCTCCGCCAGTTCGCTATCGCTCGGGTCATCTTCCAATTCTGTTTGCTTCGCCTGTTCACTATCGCTCAAGTCTACCTTAGCTTCAGCTTCTAAAACTGAAGCTATTTCTAATTCAAGAGAATGTTCGAGCTTTTCTTCTAAAACAACTTCATCTACATCAGATTTTACCGATTCAAAATTGTCTTGATAGAATTTCAACACGGACAATGTTTCGTGTAATTTTTGTGATTCTTTATACAATTGGTCGACTTCCGACTTGTTTTTTAGCTTTAAAATTCGGTGTGCAATGCTGATTAATTCGGATTCTAATCTTTTTTTCATATGGAAGATTTTATTGTTTTTTTAGGTCATTTGCAATCGCTATAACTTTATTTTAATTTTAATTTGAATTACTTCTACTGTCGATTTCATACCTTTTGAAATATCATGGAATACAGTCGTCATATTTAATAATTTTCTTCCTGGCATTTATTTTGCCTATGGAAGAAGTAACCTTGGTTAAAATTTTTTACATTTGAATCGACGTAAAACTAAGAAAATTTTAAGCCGGTTTGTTTTCGTTACAAAGTAATAAAAACTATTCATTTTTAGCGCAAGAAAAATACAAAATGTTTCTCGAAAATACAGTAAATCATAAAGAACAATTTGGTTGGATCGAAGTCATCTGCGGTTCGATGTTTTCGGGTAAAACTGAAGAACTCATCCGAAGATTGAAAAGAGCGCAATTCGCCAAACAAAAAGTAGAAATTTTCAAACCTTCCATCGACACGCGATATAATGAAGAAATGGTAGTTTCCCACAATAAAAACGAAATTCGTTCAACACCAGTACCTGCAGCAGCTAACATAAGAATTTTGGCGCAAGGTTGTGATGTGGTCGGAATTGATGAGACACAATTTTTTGACGATGAAATTGTTGCTGTTTGCAACGATTTAGCCAATTCGGGCATTCGAGTGATTGTGGCAGGATTGGATATGGATTTTAAAGGAAATCCATTTGGTCCGATGCCAGCATTGATGGCAACAGCCGAATATGTTACCAAAGTTCATGCTGTTTGTACGCGTACAGGAAACCTGGCACATTATAGTTTTAGAAAAAATGACAACGATAAATTAGTAATGCTTGGAGAAACTGAGGAGTATGAACCATTGAGTCGGGCCGCATACTTTAACGCAATCCGTCAAAACATGATAGTAAAAGACCCAGAAAATTTATCAGACGACCCAAGCGCCAACGAATTGGCGAAGCAAAAATAAATCCTACTCTTGATACTAACCATCCGAAATATTGTCTCAATTATCAAAGCCCAATGGGTTGGACAAAATGAAACTGCTATTGTTGATTCTATTTCCATTGATAGCCGTTCGTTGCTAAATGATGAAAACACTTTGTTCTTTGCTCTCTATGGGCCTAATCATGATGGACACTTATTTATAGAAGAGCTTATTGCAAAAGGAGTTTCTCATTTTGTAGTGAGGAAAATCCCAGAAGGATTAGAACTTAAGGCCAAATTTTTAATCGTTGAAGATACTTTAGACGCCTTACAAAAGTTTGCAGCATATTATCGAAGTCTGTTTGACTTCCCTATTATTGGAATAACAGGTAGCAACGGAAAAACCATCATCAAAGAATGGTTGAATTTTCTTTTAAGTCCTGATTACAATATTATCCGAAGTCCCAAAAGTTATAACTCACAAGTTGGTGTACCTCTTTCAATTTTGGGAATCAATGAAAAGCACAATCTTGGCATTTTTGAAGCCGGCATTTCTCAAATGCATGAGATGGAAAAACTGCAAAAAATAATTCAACCAACAATTGGGATTTTAACTAACATTGGTTCGGCTCATGATGAAGGATTTTCAAGCGTTGCCGAAAAAATAAAAGAAAAGCTAAAACTGTTTATTTCGGTTAATGTCTTGATTTTAAATAAAAACAAAACTATTTGTGCATTTATTAATCCAAAAATAAAACAGTTTAGCTGGTGTTCAGACGATAAAAGTGCTGATGTTTTTATTACCAAAAAAAATATAGGCGAAGTAACTGAATTACATGTTACATATAGAGAAGATACTTTCCCGATTACCATTCCATTTCAAGACCAAGCATCAATAGAAAATGCTATTCATTGTATGATGGTGATGCTTTATTTTGGATATAACCATAGGGTAATTCAAACTAGAATGGCGCAATTGTATCCCGTAGAAATGCGTTTGAAAGTTAAAAATGGCATTTATAATTGTACCCTTATTGACGATAGTTACAGTTCAGATTTTCAATCGTTGAAAATTGCTTTGGACTTTTTAGAAAATCAAAACCAACATAAAAAGAAAACTATAATTCTGTCGGATATTTTTCAAAGTGGTTTAGGAAATGAAGAATTGTATTCTCTAGTTTCTCAATTAATTATTTCAAATAAAATCAACCGAGTAATTGGAATTGGCGAAACCATTACGCAATACAAAAGCAAATTTATTAATTGTATTACGTTTAAAAATGTATCCGATTTTACGAATGCATTTGAAAAACTAAATTTTGAGAATGAAACCATTTTAATTAAAGGCGCTCGCAATTTTCATTTTGAAGAAATTGTTTCCATACTTGAAGAGAAAACCCATGAAACAGTATTGGAAATTAACCTCAACGCCATCAGTCATAATCTTACCTTTTACAAGTCGAAATTAGAGCCTAAAACTAAAATGATGGTAATGGTCAAAGCGTTTGGCTATGGTAATGGCGGTTTTGAAATTGCAAAATTACTCGAACATCATAAGGTTGATTATCTTGGTGTGGCTTTCGCCGATGAAGGAATTTCGTTAAAAAATGCCGGAATTAGAGTACCAATAATGGTTTTAAATCCGGAAACTACAAGTTTTACAGCAATTATTCAGCATTATTTAGAACCGGAAATTTATTCTGTAAAGGGATTAAAAGCTTTTTTAAAAATTGCCGAACAAAAGAAACTCAAACATTTTCCTATACATATCAAAATCGATACAGGAATGCACCGATTAGGATTTGAAGAAGATAATCTAGTTGATTTAATCCAAATTCTGAAAGGAAACGAAACGGTACAAATTAAAAGTATCTTGTCGCACATGGCAACAAGTGACGATTTAAATCACGATACTTTTTCAAAATCACAAATTGCCTTGTTTGAAAAGCTGTCAACACAAATACAAACTGAATTAAACATAAAACCCATCCTACATATTTTAAATACTTCCGGAATTAGTAATTATCCTGAGGCACAATACGATATGGTACGATTAGGTATTGGTTTGTATGGTATTTCTAACGATGAAGAAGAACAGAAAGAACTAGAAAATGTTGGCACCTTGAAATCTGTTATTTCTCAAATCAGGACTATTGATAAAGGCGAAAGTGTAGGTTATGGCAGAAAATTTATTGCTGAAAGAAATACCAAAGTTGCCACTATTCCTGTTGGCTATGCAGATGGCATTCGCAGAAGTTGGGGTAATGGTGTTGGCTTCGTAACCATCAATGGGAAACAAGCAAAAATTATTGGTAGCATTTGCATGGATATGCTTATGGTTGACGTTACCGACATTGATTGCAAGGAGGGGAGTACTGTAATTATCTTTGGCGAAAACCCAACAGTACCTTTTATGGCTAAGGAATTAAACACTATTCCGTATGAAATTTTGACCAGCATTTCGCAAAGAGTAAAACGGGTATTTTTCAGAGAGTAATTTTAAAGTGTTAAAAATTTAGCTACCTTAGTTTTGTATTAACCAATAAAAACAAAACAATTATGGGAATGATTTCAGAATTTAAAGACTTTATTGCAAAAGGAAATGCCATGGATTTGGCAGTTGGAGTTATCATTGGAGCCGCTTTTGGCGCTATTGTAAATTCATTAGTTACAGATGTTATTACTCCTGCATTATTAGACCCAGCATTAAAAGCAGCACAAGTTGAGAACTTAGCTGATTTAAAAACTGACGGAGGAATTCTATATTGAAAGTTCCTGGCTGCGGTAATTAGCTTCTTAGTAATTGCCTTTGTTATCTTCATCTTGGTAAAATCTATTAACAGTATGAAGAAAAAAGAAGAAGCTGAACCTGCTACTCCAACCGGACCGAGCCAGGAAGAATTGCTTACACAAATTAGAGATTTACTGAAAAAATAATACCGCTACATTATATATTCTAAATTTATCCTGAATTCAATTTAGGAATAAACCGTTCATTAATTGGGACGGTTTTTCTTTTTGTCATTCCGACAACGGAGGAATCTCATAACAAGAATAATTTAATGAGATTCTTCGTCCCTCAGAATGACAAGTTTGTAAAAAATTATTTTTTTACCAAAACCAAACATAAACCAATTTTCTCTATACTTTTGTACTTAAAAAATAATAAATCGATAAAAATAGAAATATGAAAGTTGCTGTTGTTGGCGCAACCGGAATGGTTGGCGAAGTAATGCTTAAAGTTTTAGCTGAAAGAAATTTTCCGGTAACGGAATTAATTCCAGTAGCTTCCGAAAAATCGGTTGGAAAAGAAATTGAATTCAAAGGAATCAACTATAAAGTGGTTGGTCTTCAAACCGCTGTTGATATGAAAGCGGACATTGCTTTGTTTTCGGCTGGCAGAGAAACTTCTTTAGCTTGGGCTCCAAAATTTGCTGCAGCCGGAACCACCGTTATCGATAATTCTTCAGCATGGAGAATGGATCCAACAAAAAAATTAATTGTTCCTGAAATCAACGCAGCTGAATTAACTGCATCAGATAAAATAATCGCTAACCCAAACTGTTCAACCATTCAAATGGTAATGGTCCTAGCCCCTTTACATAAAAAATACAACATCAAACGTGTTATTGTTTCTACTTACCAATCTATTACAGGAACCGGAGTAAAAGCAGTACAACAATTAGAAAATGAGTATGCTGATGTAAAAGGAGAAATGGCGTATAAATACCAAATTCATCGAAATGCAATTCCACAATGCGATAGTTTTGAAGACAATGGATACACCAAAGAAGAAATGAAATTGGTGCGTGAAACGAAAAAAATTATTGGTGATGACAGCATTAATGTTACTGCAACTGCTATCAGAATTCCGGTAGTTGGCGGTCATAGCGAAGCTGTTAATGTGGAATTTTCAAATGATTTCGATATTAATGAAATACGCAACATTTTACATCATACTGATGGGGTAACAGTTCAAGATAATATAGACACTTATACTTACCCAATGCCATTATATGCTCAAGGAAAAGACGATGTATTTGTAGGTAGAATTCGCCGAGATGAAAGCCAACCTAATTCATTAAACATGTGGATTGTTTCTGATAACTTACGAAAAGGAGCGGCAACTAACACCATACAAATTGCTGAATATTTGGTGGCTCAAAAGTTGGTTTAGACTCCCGCGTTCGATTGACTAGAGAGCTTTTTCAAACTGAGCGAAGCTAATGACAATAATGGATAACGGTTTGATTTTGCAAATCATAAAATTTGTTAAATCAAACCGTTTTTCTTTTACCATAGCTTACATTTGCAATTGATGAAGAAAAGTTTACTCATAGTAAATCCAATCATGGGATTGTTTGTATTGCTGGCAATATTGTTTCAGTCGTTTGATGCTATGAGCCATTTGAAAAAACAATTTTCAGAAAAACATTGTCATCATAAATACGCTTTAAACAAAACTGAAGTTGGTCATGCCCATGAAGGTTTTGATCAATGCTTTGTTTGTGAATTTACTTTCAGCAGTTTTATTTCACCTTCCAAAATATGGTATACTTCTCAAAAAGTTGAGATTGTTATCCAATATTTTCCTTATTATTCCAAAGAAATAACCCAGTTTTTCCGAGGAAGTCTTTTCGCACTTCGGGCGCCACCAAATTTTATTGTTTAAAGTGAATTATTAAACCGATACGACATCGGTAAAGTATTTATTTATTCAATAAAATTATTTCATGAAATCAATCTACATTGCCCTAATGATAGGGTTTTCATATGTTGTGACTGCGCAGAATACAATCGTTGGAACTGTTTCCGATAAAGACAATAAAGCATTACCCAATGTTATTATTTCCATTCCTGAAATTCATAAAGAAACTATTTCTGATTCTGAAGGGAAGTATACTTTAACTAATTTGCCCAACGGCACTTTTAAAATTTCTTTTACATCTGTTGGATATACCACTAAAATTCTTGCTGTTTTATTTTCTGAAAAAGACCCGAGCTATAGCGAACTGGCGAAGCAAATTACTCAGAATATAACTTTGGAGGAGAGTATAATACACATGGATGAAGTGATTGTCTCTACAGCTTTTAACAAATTACAATCGCAAAATGTAATGAAAGTAGAACACGCAAGTTTAAAATCATTACAACAAAAAGGAACGGCAACATTGATTGAAGGATTGGCTACAATTCCGGGAGTTTCTCAAGTTTCAACCGGGACTTCTATCGGAAAACCTGTTATTCGAGGTTTGAGCGGAAATAGGGTTTTGGTCTATTCACAAGGTGTTCGACTAGAAAATCAACAATTTGGAGAAGAGCATGGTTTGGGTTTAAACGATTCTGGAATAGAGAGTGTGGAAGTTATTAAAGGTCCGGCTTCATTACTATACGGTTCTGATCCCTTGGGTGGTGTTTTGTACTTCAATCCTGAAAAATTTGCTAATCCAAAAGAATTCAAAACCGATTTTAGTCAACGATTATTTTTAAATTCGCTGGGAAGTAACTCTTCGCTTGGTTTGAAAACCTCCACAGAAAATTGGAAATTTTTAGCCAGTGGCAGTTTCAACACCCATGCCGATTATCAAGTTCCTAATGGCGAGCGGCTAACCAATACTCGTTACAACGAAACCGATTTGAAAACCGGCATTGGTTATAGTAATTCGAGCTTTTCGAGTGTGTTGCGCTATAATTTCAATAAGCTTGATTTAGGCATTCCAGAAAATGGTATTGCAGAACAATCAACAAGTCATACTACAACATTTCCAAAACAAGCAGTTGACAATCATATTTTGAGTTTACACAATAATTTCTATTTCAAAAATTCAAAATTAGATGCTGATTTAGGTTATATCTTTAATGACCGAAGAGAATTTGAAGACAGCAATATTGCAATTTTACATATGAAATTGCGAACATTCAATTATGATTTGAAATATTATTTACCAAAATTAGGCAAAATAGAAACCATTGTTGGTGTTCAAGGAATGCACCAAACGAATACCAATTTGGGTGCAGAATTATTAATTCCAGATGCGAGAACCAATGATTTTGGAGTTTTTGGTACGGCCAATTATGAATTTGGTAAAAATGTGTTACAAGCAGGTTTGCGTTTTGGCAACAGAAAAGTGACAAGTGAAACCCATGGAGTTATTGGAAATGAAGGTTATTTTGAAGCTATTGATAAAAGCTTCGACAGTTTTAATGCTTCCTTGGGATACAAAACTAACTTGACTGATGATTTTACATTACGATTAAATATAGCTTCAGGATTTCGTGCCCCAAATTTGGCCGAATTAACTTCGAATGGCGTTCATGAAGGAAGTAATCGTTATGAAATTGGAAATGATAATTTAGAAAATGAACAAAACCTACAAACCGATTTGAATTTGGAATTTAAAAGTTCACACTTTGAATTGTTTGCTAATGGTTTCTATAATCATATTAATAATTACATCTTTATTACTCCGAATGGGACTGTCATTGATGGCAATAATGTTTATGATTATGTTCAAGCAAATGCGAAATTATATGGAGGTGAAGGAGGAATTCATTTTCACCCGCATCCTCTAGATTGGTTACATTTTACGAGTAGTTTTGAAACGGTTATTGGTAAAAATAACAATGGAAATAATTTGCCTTTAATTCCAGCTAATAAATGGAACAATACTTTTAAAGGAGAATTTGAAATTAAAAATTGGTGGAAAGAAGGTTTTGCTACCTTAAATTTGGAAAACACTTTTGCCCAAAACAACAATAGTGAATTTGAAACCAAAACCAACGATTACACTTTAGTAAATCTAGGTTTAGGTGGGAAGCTAATTATTAACAAAGCTGTTTTTAATTTCAATTTAAATGCTAATAATGTCTTTAATAAGATTTATGTTTCACATTTGTCCCGATTAAAAACAGACGGGATTCCAAATATTGGAAGAAATATTGTTTTAGGTATTAATTTTATTATTTAGTACTAGTCAACCTCTTATTGGTAAAAGTTGCAGTTTTTATGCGATGAAAGCCAACTCAATTCTCTTAAAATCAATGAGGTAAATTTGCTATTTTTAAAATAATTTTTTTTATTTGTCTTTTTTAACACCTAAAATTTTAAATTTATATCATTATTCATTATGAAAAACAATTTAAAAAACTCCATTTTATTACTTATTGGGTTTACACTATTGCAATCCTGCTCAAAAAGTGATACTTCTGCTAATAATTCAACATCTACCACTATTACTATTGGAAATCAAGTTTGGATGAAAAAAAACTTAGAGGTAGATCATTACCGTAATGGAGACCCTATTCCTCAAGTTACTGACCCTACAGAATGGAGTAATCTTACTACTGGAGCGTGGTGCTATTACAACAATGACCCAGTTAATGGAGCAACCTACGGAAAACTATACAATTGGTATGCAGTGAATGACCCGCGTGGTCTTGCACCAGCTGGATATCACATACCATCTGATTCTGAATGGACTATTTTAACAAACTATTTGGGTGGAATTAATACAGCTGGCAGCAAAATGAAAGAAACAGTTACAGTTCATTGGACAAGCCCAAACACCTGCGCTAATAATAGTAGTGGTTTCTCTGGATTACCAGCAGGCTATCGTACACAAAAATCGACTTTGGTATTTAGTGATTTAGGTGGAACTGCTTATTGATGGAGTTCTTCTGAAGGTATTACTTCTTTTAGTGGTAATATTCGTTTTTTGACTACTAATTGTGAAGTTTTTAATATTGATTATTTTAAAACTGATGGATTATCAATTCGTTGCATTAAGGACTAATAAAATATAATTTTGTGCTATTATGAAATTAAAAAAACATCTAATATTAGCTAGTTTTAGCATATTATTTATAAGCATCTTAAACAGCTGTTCCTCCTCTGCATCTAGTGGAAAAACTTTTTATGACAACCGAAGTTCAAAAGAAGTTTTATTGGGTACCGTTACCGATGCATTATTAGGAAACACAGATCAACAAACTATTGAAAAAAACAAAAAACTA
>NZ_JBMOGQ010000017.1:0-27209 GCF_049318325.1 Flavobacterium sp.
TGAAACGTCAGATTTGGATCTCCGTTTGCTATATACCCTTCATTAACCGTTAAATCAAATACCTCTAACATATCTCCTGGAAGGTTATTATCACATTTTGGTGCCAAAGCCGGTGGATTAGTTCGTGGGGTTGGCAATGGTAATACTCTAATAGTTAAAATTGTATTAACTATACATCCTCCAGTATTTACAACACGTACTCCTAAACTTTGAACAGATGCAACCGAATTAGTATAATTATTAGGATTAGAAATAATATTGGTATTGTTAATTGCGTCGCTATTACTCGGGTAATAATAAACAGAACATGTTGTACATCCGGATTTTATTTCATTGTCTTTTGTAGTTAAATCAAAATTTGTAAATCCATTATTTGGGCTAGCATCACTATCACATTTATTAAATGTTGTTGGAGCATTGATGGTAAACACTGATGAAGTTTGTAGTTCGAAATTACCAACATTAAAACAACCGTTGCTATTTTCTATTCTATACCAAATCATTTGGCCATTAAACCCAATATAGCTAGTTGAGTTTGGTATTGAGTTAGTTCCAGTTTGTGCTTGTAATTGAGTGGTATAATATGTTATAACGCAATCTTGACAATTTGGATTAGTGGCCAAAATAGCTTGGTTTAGTGTTGTTAGATTGAATGTTGTCATTCCATTATTTGGATTACTATCATTGTCACATGCTGTTAAGTTGTTTAATATTGGACTGATTGGACTGGGATTTACGTTTAGTTCAATTGGACAAATTGTAAAACAACTTGAATTAACAGTTTGTTCAGCTCTTACAAATAAAATTTGATAAAAAGGACTAATATTATTATAAGGAAAACTAAGTGGAATAGCATTGATTCCTAATTGTGCCTCTATTAAAGTTTCATGAAAAGTACCCGAAATTCCACTCTGCCCAATAATTATTTCTGGGATTAAACTACTTAAGTCAAAAGAACTATATCCATCTTGATTTTCATCACAAACAGTGTAGGGAGAATAAGGAGGAGTTATTACAGGAGGACTTGATACATTTATTGTTGCACTTCCAGTAAGATTAGTTATACAACCATTTAAGCTAACATTTACTAAAGAATAGGTTGTTGTTGTTGTTAAATTTGCTGATAGGTTAGCATTACCATTTGCATTTAAGAATATTGTTTGATTAGCACCTCCATTTACATTGTAGGTTACTGTGGCATTTGGTGTTCCATTAAATGTAATTGTTGCATTTTGACCCAAGCAAATAGATGAATTAGCAGATATTGTTGCTGATGAAGGATTCGCAACCTGAACAGTTTGAGATAATGTAATTTCCTGAGGTATTGCAAAAGGAGAAAATATAGTTACAGTATAGTTTGTTGTTTGTGTGGGACTAACAGTTATAGAATCAGAAGTACTACCATTTGACCATAAGTAATTATTATTTGGACAATTACTCACAACGGTTAAAGTTGTGCTTTGTCCATTACATATAGAATTATTTCCAGTGATATAACTATCATTATATGGTGGATAAATTATTATACTAACGGGATTAGAAAGCAAACCAGAGGATGTTTCTATTGCAAAAATAACGTGATTACCAGGAACAACATTATTAAATTGAGGGTTAGATTGGTATGGCATACCATCCAAACTATATTGGTATGATGTTTCATTATATAATCCAACATTAGAATAATCTTCATTTGGCAATGCACTCCAATCAGAAGGGTTCCATGTAGTATTTGGATGGTATGAGGTGTTGTTTCTCCTGTAATCATAACCCGAATTTGTTATTGTAAATACCGTACCATTTGTTACACCCCATAAATCAATTACGTTATTATTTAAATCTGTTAATTTAATACAATCGTTGTTATTTATTCCACCACATGAAACAAAAGTTAAGTCAGGAACTACACCACCTAAGTTAACATTGCTGCCTAAAGCAATTACTTTTGTTGTATTATTTTGAATTGTTCCAGACAAGATTAAATCACAAGATGGAGTTGAGTTCCCATTGTTAAAAACCCTAATTTTGTAGTTGTTTAGACTAATATTTGTTCCTGTGCTATTAAATATTTCAATATAGGTTAAAGCACCTGCTAATTGATCTGTAACTTCTGAAATGAATAAATTAGAAGGGTAATTGTTTAAAGGGGATATTACATCAATTGTTCCTGTCGGAACTGTACATGATGACTGTATAACAACACATATTGGACCTGGAACTTGAGCATTACAATAGATAACACATAATAGAGTGTTTAACAGGGAAATAATTTTTTTCATAGTGTTATAGTTGAAATTATCAAAGCTATTGTTAAGACAATTAAACAATTAGTCTGCAAATATAAAAAAATAATGGAAAAAGTGGCTGATTATCAGCCACTCTATTAACTCAAAAACCAAGCATAGTTTGAATTCCTATCACTCAGTGCTTTTGAGATGCCATTAATAAATTTAGTGCATTAGTTAAACCAAAATTATCCCGAACCAATAAAGAAGACAAAAGAACCAATCCAACAATTTGAGGTAGGCGGCCAGACTTCATATCCCTGCCGATTTAAGGAATTTTCTGCTGTTATTGTTCCTTTTTTTATGTTTAATTACTTATTTGGATGTGCCTTTCTGATGGGTTTGAAAGGACCAAATTTATGTTGTTTTTCTGTAAACTTATCAGAAAAAGGTCCGAAAGGATGGTCTATTGGTTTTTTAGAAATATCGGGCCAGTCTTGACTATAGTCTTTGATTGGTCTGGCTTGCGTTTCAACATATGCCGCAATATCCCACGCTTCTTCATTTGATAATTGGGGATTTCTATAAGTTGCTCCTTTCGGCATATTGTATTTGATATAACCTGCAAAACGACTAATTCTGTATAGTCCAGCTCCTTGATTAAAAGAATTGTTGCCCCAAAGCGGTGGATAAATGTACTCTTTTTTATCCTGTGCCAAAATACCCTGTCCGTTTACCATATGACATTTTGAACATAGAACCTCATATAGTTGTTTACCTTTGATTGGGTCTGCTGCTCTTTCTAAATATTCTAAATTATAAATTCCTGATGCAATTGCCTCTTGACCTTTCGGAACATTTTTACCGATATATTCAATATATGCGATCATTGCTTTCATTTCCTTGCTGTCTTCATCAATATTTTGACCGTTTAAACTTCTTTCCATACAGTCACTAATTCTTTTATATAAGTTTTCAACTTGTCCACTTCGAGCTCTCATTTTTGGATACATAGAATAAACAGAGCCATAATTATTACCCCATGGTTTTGTGCCAGCATCCAAATGACAATTATTGCAATTCATTCCATTAGTGATTTTTTTTACGCTTCCGTTTGGACCTAAATATTTAGCAGTATGGGCAATTAATTCTTGGCCGTACTCGACTTGTTTTTTTAAAGTAGGATCAGTAATGGTGTCAATCATAGCAGGTTTCCAAAATTTTGCTATTTCAATTTCTAAAGTCGAATCTTTTTCAATGGGAACATAAAGTTCTTTTTGGACAACATTGGTGTTTTTAAAACAAGCTGAGATCGATGAAAAAAATAATAAAAAAGCAAATAACACTAACGTTAAGATCAGGAAGGCTAAAAATAAATAACCTAATTTTTTTACAAGATTTTGGAAATGTACTTCGTTTATTTTTTCGGGAATCATTAAATTATTTATAGTGTTTACTATAAAGTAAGGTTGTTTTTAATTTTTAATCCATAAAATTAAAAAAATCTAGTTATCAGCAAAATTATTCCATAATTAATCACTTTATAAACGATAGATTTATCTCAGGAATTGTAATAAAAAATCGCAAAATATTTTTTTGGATTTTCTTTGATAGTGTAAATAATCAGAAAAAAAGGGCTGTTTTATTCAAAAAACTAAAAGAGTGTTTCAAACTTAGTTATAAAGTATACAAAATGTAAAGAGTGTATTTTAGCAAATTCACTTTTTACTTTTTTATATATTTGCTTTCGAAAAATCAGTAATTATAATAAGCTCCACTATTTTGATTTATGTAATTCCATCTCTTCATAGTCCACGGTTTGCAGTCGATTACAAAAATGTAATTCATAATGGTACCCAAGCTATGATTATCCGTTTACTTTATTTATTTAAAACCAAGTAACAATGGAATTAAATACCACAGATTATACTTTCAGACTATTGATTTTTGAGGAGTTTCAAATTTTAGTGAGTTGGGCTGCCGAAGAAGGCTGGAATCCGGGAATAGATGATGCTAAACTATTTTGGAATACTGATCCCGAAGGTTACATGGGTTGTTTTCATAATAATAAACTCATCGGTGGCGGATCAATAGTTTCTTATGAAGGATTATTTGGGTTTATGGGGTTTTTTATAGTACATCCTGAATTCAGAGGTAAGGGAATTGGTGAAAAACTTTGGTTATACAGGAGAGATACATTACTAAGTCGTTTACAAAAAGATGCTTCCATAGGAATGGATGGTGTTGTAGCTATGCAACCCTTTTACAAAAAAGGAGGGTTTGAAATTGCTTTTTGCGATGAGCGGTATGAACGTAATGGAACTACATTCGAAATAAATCCCAATATTCATAAAATAACTCAAAGCGATTTTGAAGCAGTTCAAGAATTTGACAAGCTTTGTTTTGGGGTACCGAGAACTACATTTTTATCTCAATGGCTTTTTTCGGTTAATGCTAAAGCCTTTTTATATAAAGAGAATGATACTATCTGTGGTTACGCTGTAGTGAGAAAATGTATTAAAGGATTTAAAATAGGACCTTTATTTGCTTTAAATGAAAACATTGCACGTTCACTTTATGAATGTTGTTTAAATAGCGCAATAGATGAAGCTATATCGATAGATATCCCTTGCTCTAATAGTCAAGCCATGCAAATGGTTAAAGATTATAATGCTACTTATGTCTTTGAATGCGCCAGAATGTATTATGGCACACCACCTAATACGATGACTGATAGAATATTTGGTATTACTAGTTTTGAATTAGGATAATATTTCGACAAACTTTAGCGATTTTTATTAGAAGTGAACCTTATAAAAAAAATATTTGAATAAATAAATTATACAATGACTATGGATATTTCTTCCTTATTTCTTTTTTTGTTTTGTGGACTTCTTAGCGGATTAATGAATACGCTTGCTAGTAGTGGCTCAGCAATTACATTACCTGCTATGATTTTTTTTGGCGTTCCCCCTTTGGTGGCTAATGCTACAAATAGATTACCAATTTTAGTTGGGTCAACAATCTCAGTGTATAATTTCCAACGATCAAAAGATCTCATTTGGTCTAAAACGTTATTGATTTCTATTCCTTTATTTTTTGGTGTTATAGTAGGCACTATTTCTAATGAATTTATCGATTCAACGAAACTTCAATGGGTTCTTTTAGTCGCATTGGTATTTTCATTTATACTGATTATCAGTAATTCAAGAAAAATATTAAAAGGCAGAAGTCTGATTCAAACAACGATTTCCATAAAGAGTTATATCATTTTTTTTCTGATTGGAATTTGGGCCGGCCTCATTGTTTTAGATTCTGCCATATTGATATTGTTCGAATTAATCCTTGCCTGCGGGTTTGATTTGACAAAAGCAAATCCAATTAAGAATTTCCTTTTAATCATAATAAGCTTAGTTTCTCTGCTAATCTTTGCGTTCAATGGTATAATCAATTGGGAAATTGGCTTGATAATGTCTGTTGGAAGTTTTTTTGGTGGCTATTGGGGAAGTAAAATTGCACATTTAGAAAACGTAAAAAAATGGATTTACAGAATTTTGATTTTAATAATCGTATTTGAAATTATAACATTGGTAATAAAATTATTTTTTTGATAATTTATTATTTTAAGTAAATGCTTCTTCTTGATACTTAGCAAATTCTTTATTTTGGGATGCTAATAGTTATAAAATAAAAAAAGCCCGATACTTTCGTATCGGGCTTTCCTTTAAAACTTATATCCCAATCCAACAGTCCATAACATTCGGTCTTTAGAGTCGTAGCCATAATATGGAATTATGAACAACCATTTTTTGTGTTCAATAATGGGTGAAAAAGCCATTCGAGGAAATACTTTGTCTTCAAAAAAGAAGAGCGAAGGAAAAGCGCCTATCCCTATTTTAAAGGTATTAGAAAATCGGTATTTGCAACTTGGTCCACCTACATTCAAGGCAAATATTCTATCGCTTGCTGAAAATCCTATCATCCCTTCGAAGCCAGCTTCCATTTTACTATCAGGTTTCGGGGTTTCTTGAGCATTCAATGTAAAGGCAAATACAAATCCTATTAAAACTAAAAGTTTTTTCATTGTGTTACAATTTTTTTCTCCATAAAAATATACATTTTCCTCATAGAAGTAAAATGTTTGTAATATTAAATAAAAAATCACTCAATGTTAAAAAGTCAAACTGTCACATATATAGTAAATTTCATGTTCTTTAATTCCAAAGTATTTTTTTATAATCATACTAGGACGTATTCACAAATCAAAATGGCTTTAACAACTAGAAGAAAAGTTTGCAAAAGCAATGAAAATTGGATAAAAATTAAATGCAAAAAATAGACTATTGTATAGTAGCTGACAATAAATTACATTTGTTAAAATAATTTCGATTAGTCTAATTAAAATTAAGAAATCATGAAAAATTTAATATTAATATTGTTTATACTATCAGTCCCACAACTATCAGCTCAATCGACAGTAAAAAAAAGTAAAGAATATAATCTTGAAAATGGCCTTGCTATTCAAGGCTATGATCCTGTTGCCTATTTTACACAAAAAAAAGCAGTTAAAGGAAAATCATCTATAGCAACAACATATGATGGTGTAATTTATTATTTTTCTTCCAACGATAATAAAGAACTCTTTAAAAAAAATCCATCTGGTTATGACCCTCAATACGGCGGATGGTGTGCCTATGCTATGGGTGCTAAAGGGGAAAAAGTAGAAGTTGATCCGGAAACTTTCAAAATCGTTAACGGAAAACTGTTTTTGTTTTACAATGCATATTTCAACAATACTTTAAAATCATGGAACAAAGATGAAGCTAATCTGAATAGAAAAGCTGATGCTAATTGGAAAAAAATTATCAACTAAAACCAACAAATTATGAAAAGCAAATTATTTATTTGGATTATTAAACTAACCGCCGCAGTTATTTTATTACAGACTCTTTTTTTTAAATTTTCAGGTGCTAATGAAAGTATTTATATTTTTGAAACCTTAGGAATAGAACCCTATGGAAGAATTGGATCAGGAATTGTTGAATTGATTGCTTCAATATTAATTTTAATTCCTAGGACTACTTTACTTGGTGCACTTTTAGGGATGGGAACTATGTTAGGTGCAATTTTTTCACATTTATTTGTTTTGGGAATTGTAGTGCAAAATGACGGAGGGACCTTATTTGCTTTAGCGGTTATTACTTTATCTTGTTGTTTGTTTTTAGTATTTACCCAACGAAATAAAATCCCAGATTTACTGAAATTTAAAATATAACTATTATTCCATAAAATGGGAATTTATTATCATTAAGCAAACTTAAATATGCTGAATTCATCTATTTATAAAACCCTTAACGAACTTTCAGAGTTACTTTCCCAACTTTCCAATGAGGATTTTTCTAAACCTTGCCCTGCTTTGAGTAATTCTAGTATTGGTGAACATACACGACACGTTATTGAAATGTTTCAGTGTTTAGAAAAGCAATATGATTTAGGTGTAGTGAATTATGATAAAAGAAAGAGAGATCAGTACATCCAAACAGATACCTTATTTGCTAAACAGTCTATCGATTTAATTTTAAATCAATTGGATAAGCCTAATAAATTTATTCAGTTGCAGCAATTTATTGATGGGGAAGAAATACTTATTGAAAGCAATTATCATCGAGAATTGTTATATAATTTAGAACATTGTATTCACCATCAAGCTTTAATTAAAGTGGCAGTTTTACAATTGGAAAATATTTTAGTCAACGATAATTTCGGTGTTGCTTGTTCTACCATTGAATTTAGAAAACAATGTGCACAGTAAGTTTTGTCCATAAAAACGGCAAAATTATTATTACTTCTAATCGTGATGAAAAGGTTATTCGTCCTGGCGCTAATGAACCTTTGGCCTATTTGGTTCAAAATAAAAAAGTTGTTTTTCCTAAAGACAAAAAGGCTGGAGGTACGTGGTATGCTGTTGATGAATATTCTAATGTTTTGGTTTTATTAAATGGTGCCGAGGAAAAGCACACATTCAAAGCCGGTTACAGAAAAAGTAGAGGTTTGATTGTGCTAGACTTGATGGGCAGTAATTCACCCTTGGAAGCTTGGCAAAGCATAGACTTGGAGGATATCGAACCGTTTACTTTAGTTTTATTCGAAAACCAAAAGCTCTATCAATTGCGCTGGAATGAATTGGAGAAATGCAGTTTAGCCTTGGATATAAATCAAAACCATATTTGGTCGTCATCAACTTTATATTCAAAAGAGATTAGGGAAAAACGAGCACAATGGTTCCATGCTTTTTTAGAGACTAAAATTGAAGTCAACGAAGAAGAACTGTTTAACTTTCACCGTTATACCGAAGGTGATAATTCTGAGCATGGATTAGTTATCAATCGAAACGATAATTTGAAAACACTTAGTATTACACAGACTGTAATTGAAAAAAATAAAATCTCAATCTATTATAACGATTTAATAGCAGAAAAAAAATTTTCCAATGTCTTTTTATCGCTTTCATAATTTATAATTATTTTGAAACTTTTCATACACAAAATTTTGCATTGGGAGTATTGGCCTTTCCAAATAGTATATGTTCCGATTTATTTTCTATGGGCTTATTATGCGATAAAAGCCAAAACTATTTTCTTTTTTAATACGTCCAATCCAACCATGCGTAATGGTGGGTTTTTTATGGATAGCAAAATTGAAATCTATAACTTGATTCCGAAACAGTTTTACCCGAAAACTCAATTTATCAAAGAAAAGCTCACTTTTGATGAAGTAAAACAATTTCTTTATCAGTCTGAAATCAAGTTTCCTTTTATTGCAAAACCCGATATTGGATTGCGCGGTTCGGCAGTAAAAAAGATAGATAATTTAGCCGATTTAAGAACCTATCACAGTCATGCTGATTTTGATTTTTTGATCCAAGAATTGATTCCATTTCCCAATGAAGTTGGCATTTTTTATGTCCGATATCCACACGAGAAAAACGGGCGAATAACCGGAATTGTGGCCAAAGAATTTCTTATTATCGAAGGTGACGGTTTCTCGACTATGGAAATGTTGATAAAAGCCAATCCACGCTATGAATTGCAGTTGAAAGTGTTGCGTAAAGAATACGGTAACCAACTCAAGAATATTTTGCCAAAGGGAGAAAAACGCAACTTAGTTCCATACGGGAATCATGCTAGAGGCGCAAAATTTTTGGATTACAGTCATTTAATTTCACCCGAATTGACCAAGGTGATTGACGAAATGTGTTTACAGATTGATGGGTTTTATTTTGGCAGAATGGATGTAATGTACAATTCGTGGGAAGAATTGTTACAGGGCAATAATTTCGCTATAGTCGAATTAAACGGCGCGGCCAGTGAACCAACACACATATACGACCCTAAGCATTCCCTCTTTTTTGCTTGGAAAGAATTGGCAAGACATATTACATACATGTTTGAAATTAGTGTAGAAAATCACAAACAAGGTTTTGGTTATTTGCCCCACAAAATAGGTATGGAACAATACCATTTACATCGTAAACAATCCCAAAAAATAGTCAACTTTTAATGACATACTTAAAAAATATAGCAGTAGGTTTTGGGGTAAGTTTTATCGGTTCAATTCCATTGGGATATTTAAATGTGATTGGATTTGATATATATACACAAAATGGATTGTTGGCAACAGTTTATTATTTGCTTGGTGTAGTTTTGATTGAGATGTTAGTGATTTATTTCACATTAATTTTTGCCAAAAAATTAGATGAGAACCAAAAACTAAAAAAGTATATCCAAGTATTTTCGATAGTGTTTATGTTTCTTTTAGCCTACTATTTTTACTCAAACACTCATTCAAAAGACAATTTTTCAACAACATTCAATTATTCCCCAGCGATTTTAGGCATTTTTTTAAGCAGCCTCAATTTTATCCAAATTCCATTTTGGACCGGTTGGAATTTATGGCTGTTAAATGGTCAGTATATTGAAGTTTCCGGCGGCAAAAAGTATGTTTATGTATTAGGAACTATAACCGGAACATTTTGCGGTATGTTAAGTTTGATTTTAGCACTTCATTATTTTGCTTCCAACATCGACTTTCTGTCAAAGTATTTGATGAAGATGATTATACCCTTAGTCTTTTTGTGCTTAGGTTTTTTTCAATCTTTCCAATTTTTTAAAAAGTACAAAGCCTAAATTCTTTAATTTTCTTTTCAAACTATATTTTATATAATTAACGTAAAAGAAAAGGTTTTACTCGAAAATTTCTTAAAGAATTTTGGCCGTAAATTTAATAGTGGAACCGAGAAAAGATTTTTTATCCTAATTCAAATGTTGCATATCTACAGTAATAGTTAACTGTTTTTATCGTTGCAAAACTCTTTTTGTAACACTTCCAAAAAAAAAGACCATTGGTTAAACACAATAAAACACAATAGATTTTTAAAATTAGAAATTCACTGTTTAAATGGTTTTTCATTATACAATAGTCAGCATTGACTATCAAAATTTTTAATAAACCGCCAGGCCATAAGCTGCACCTGGAACATAAATTGGTTCACAGTCTATAAGACTTAATGCAGTTCCTTCAACTTTAAATGGTAAGATTTTATCGCTGGTTCCAGCCAACACATATAAATATTTATCGTTCGATGAAATACCAATATCCAAAGGACTATTACCTGCGCCCAGGTCAATGGCAGTTTGCGTAGTTGTTAATGTTCCTGTTGATGAAATTTCAAATGATGAAATTGTATTTGCCCCAGCATTGCTTGAATAACAAATAGTTGAAGTTGAATTTATAGCTGCCCAGCAAGCCCCTGCTTGTGCATTTGATAAGGTACTTATAGCATTCAATTCTCCTGTTTGTGAAACTAAATAACTTGAAACAGAACTAGAAGCACTGGCTTCAGTTACAAAAATTTGACCTAAAGAATTAACTGCAAAACCATAAGGATAAACATGTGATGTTGTTATGTTTTGCGAAGAAATTGAAATATTAGTTGTTGGATCTAACTTATAGCTACTAAGTTGGTTTGTAGCTCTTTCGCTAACTACTAAAACATTATTGTGTACAAACGAAATTTGCGCCGGGTTAACATCAATTGGAAAAGTTTGTTTTGAGTTGGGAATAGCAGTTAAAACACCCGAACTTGATAATACAAATCCCTCAAAAGAACTCACTCCAGTTGCACCTTCGTTACAAAGAACATATACTAAATTTCCACGTTGAGTGATACTAATTGGTCTTATTCCTTGCAAATTGTATTTACCAACGAAGGTCATTACTCCAGTAGGCAACATCAAAAACGAAGAAAGACTGTTATCTCCAGCATTTACAACAAATACAAATTTTTTATCGGAACTTAAAATTACGGAACCTTGACTTGACAAATTAACACCTGTTCCGAGACCCGTTGTTGCCAAGGTTGCTGCCAAACTTAGTGAACCATCTGTGTTAATCTTGTATTGTATTAACTCATTTCCGCTCAAGGCATTGCTCATAGTAAATACGAAGCCATTAGTGCTTTGAGTGTTTTCTTTGTCATTGGCACATCCAATTAATATTAAAAATATTGGAATAACTATTAGACTTAATTTGGTTCTCATAATTTGATTTTTTTTAAAATAAACTGGGCAAACATAATAAAAATTGTTTTGAAAGTCAGTTTTTTAATTTTTCTAAAATTAACTTCATTAGTAAAAATCATCTTTGCTATATCAAATTTTGTTTAAAATTTTTTTAAAATTGTTAAACAAAAATATTTTTTATATTTTTGTCCAAATTAAATCAAATTATCATGAGAAATATTAAATTTTTACTGCTATTTACTAGCATTTGGACCACTTTATTTGTAGCGTGTTCATCTGGAGATGAAACTATCAAGACACAAAAAAGTTCTGCTCTTCGAATTTACTTAAATGAATTCAAAGGAGAAAACAACATTTCCGGAAAGAATGTTGTTACTGATTCTAATATGTGTTATGAGTTTGTTTACCCATTAACGCTAGCTTACAATACCGGAACAACAGTTACTGTATCAAATGAAACAGAATTAATTGCAGTGCTTGAAAGTGAAACAAGTGAATTGTACATAAATGGAATTGCGTTTCCTTTTAATTTAATCGCTCCAGGAAGCACTACTCCGATTACTATTTCAAACGAATCAGAATTTTGGAGTGTGATCAACGCATGCGATATGGATACCTACGATGATTATATTGTTTCAGGATCTTGTTATTCATTCGTTTACCCGCTTTCATTTTTAATGAGCAACAATCAAACGGTTACAGTAAATAACTATCAAGATTTAATTAACTTAGCAACACAACTAGGAAATGATGATAATTATATCGTCAATTTTGTATATCCTTTTTTTGTGAATAATAACAATACGATTACTCAAATTAATAATGAGTATGAATATGCTCAGTTAAATAATGATTGTAATGACTCTAATTGCAATTGTCCTACAGATGTAAATCCAGTTTGTGTTAATGTAGGTGGAGTAATTATTGAATTTCCAAATGCTTGTCTTGCAGAATGTGCAGGATATACCACAGCAGATTTTGTAAATTGTAATTAATTAATTATCTTTTATTTTATAAACGCCAGCAGTAATGTTGGAATATTGATTTAAAGGAATATTATAAAATTAAGTAATATTAAATAAAGTCATATACTATGACTTAAAATTAAGTGTTCCTAGGTTCGAGCCCAAATTGAGTCGCTTTAATATCAAGCCTTTACAGATATGTAGAGGCTTTTTTGTTTTTGTACATATAAATTATATTCTCTAACCTTTCTATGTCGACATTGTTTATATTTTTATTAATTTATCGATTAAACAAATAATTTATTTTGGCGAATAGAATTTTTTTATACTTTTACGCACTATGAAAATTGTCCCGAATAGAGTTTTAATTATTCTGGTAGTGTTTTTAATGCAAGGAACAGCTGTTTTTGCCGCGCCAGGACCACCACCGCCATCATCAACTCCTCCGCCACCAGGATTGCCTTTGGATGGGGGAATATTTCTTTTTGCACTATTTTCAATGTGTTTCGGGATTTATAAATTGCACAAGATAAAAAACATAAAAAATGCTTCAAATTAATTTGAAGCATTTTTATTTCCAATAGTTTTTATCTTTTATTGCCTCAAAGAATATAATCGGGCAACATATTTTCCCACAACATCGAACTCGAGATTTATAGTTGTGCCAATTTTAATATTTTTAAAATTGGTATGTTCAAAAGTATAAGGGATGATTGCCACACTAAATTCATTTTTTTTAGAATTCACAACTGTTAAACTTACGCCATTTACAGTTATTGAACCTTTTTCGATAGTTATATTATTCAAATTACTGTCATATTCAAAAGTAAAATACCAACTTCCATTAGCTTCTTCAATTGATTTACAAATTCCGGTTTGGTCAACATGCCCTTGAACAATATGCCCGTCAAGCCTATCGCCTAATTTCATAGCACGCTCTAAATTGAGCATGTCGCCAACTTTCCAATCTGCTAAATTTGTCTTTTCGATGGTTTCTTTTATAGCTGTTACTTTATACTCACCATTGTTGATTGCAATTACGGTTAGGCAAACACCATTGTGAGCAACACTTTGATCTATTTTTAATTCATGAGTTATACTAGAAGAAACAGTAATAGTTACATTACTATTGTCTTTTTTTAAATCTTTTATTATTCCGAGGGTTTCGATAATTCCTGTAAACATTATGGTTTTATTTTACTAAATTTGCACTTCAAAATTAGCAATAAATAACTTGTACTTCTTATGAAAAAAGCAGAAAATATAATCGTGGGAATTTCAATAGGAGATTTAAACGGTATTGGAAGCGAAGTGGTTCTTAAGACTTTTGACGACTCAAGAATGTTAGAACTTTGTACACCTGTAATTTTTGCTAATGTAAAAGTGATGTCTTTTATTAAAAAAACATTAGAATTAGAAATACCACTTCATGGAATTGACCAAATAGATCAAATAGTTCCAGGAAAAGTAAATGTTCTCAATATCTGGCGAGAGGGGGTTGATTTAAACTTTGGAGCAAATGATCCAATCATTGGCAAATATGCTATAAAATCATTTGTTGCTGCTGCAAAAGCCTTGAAAGAAAATCAAATAGATGTTTTGGTTACAGCGCCAATTAACAAGTATAACATTCAATCAGAAGAATTTAAATTTCCCGGGCATACCGATTATTTAGACAAAGAGCTAGAAGGAAATGCTTTGATGCTGATGGTTCAGGATAATCTAAGGGTTGGTTTGTTAACCGATCATATTCCTGTTAATGATGTGGCAGAACGTTTAACTGAAAAATTGATTATTCAAAAAATTGATACTATTAAACAAACATTGATTCAAGATTTTGGAATCAACAAACCAAAAATTGCAGTTCTGGCCTTGAATCCTCATGCCGGAGACAATGGTGTGATTGGAAAAGAAGATGACGAATTGGTAAAACCAGTCATAAAAAAAATGTTTGAAAAAGGAACTCTAGTTTTTGGACCATTTGCCGCAGACGGATTTTTTGGCAGTAGCCAATATCAAAAATATGATGCCGTTGTTGCGACTTATCATGACCAAGGGCTGATCCCATTTAAAACCTTGTCATTTGGAGGAGGCGTAAATTATACCGCCGGTTTGAATAAAATTAGAACTTCTCCTGATCACGGAACAGCATATGAAATCGCCGGAAAAGGAATTGCGGATTACAATTCGTTTAAAGAAGCAGTTTACACAGCAATTGACATCTATAATTCGAGATGTCAATACCAGGAAATGAGCAAAAATCCTATGAAAATAAAGGAAAAGCACTTATAAACAAAAAAATGTTTATAACGCTTTTGAAATTGCAATAATTTTATATCTTTGCACTCCCTATTTAGGGTTCAAATTGTTGTTTAGATGAAAAGTACTAAAGAATATTTAATTCCTTTTATAGGGTTAAAAATAGGGAAGCATCAATTTGAGTATACTATTGATAAAAAGTTCTTTGACGAATTTAGTTTTGATGAATTTGAAAACTGTGACGTGAAAGTTAAAGTTGTTTTTGAAAAAAAAGCAACAATGCTAGAAGTCAGTTTCGCACACAAAGGAACAGTTAATCTTCCGTGTGATTTAACAGGAGAACAATTTGACTTACCCATTAAAGGTAAAATTAATTTGGTTGTTCACTTTGGCGATGAATTCAACAATGATAATGAAGAATTGTTAATTCTACCTCATGGAGAACATCAAATAGATTTGGCACAATATATTTATGAAATGATTGTTCTTTCTATTCCTCAAAAGAGAGTTCATCCAGGAGTTAAAGAGGGTACTTTGCAAACAGAAGCATTGAGAAAATTAAATGAGTTGCAGGTTAAACATGTAGAAGAAGTAACAAAAGAAGAAGGAATTGACCCACGATGGGACAAATTAAAACAACTATTAACGGATAAATAATATAGTAAAATGGCACATCCTAAGAGAAAAGTCTCCAAAACAAGAAGAGATAAAAGAAGAACACATTATAAAGCAACTGTAGCCCAAATTGCAACTTGTCCTATAACTGGAGAAGCACATTTATACCACAGAGCTTATTGGCATGAAGGGAAAATGTATTACAGAGGACAGGTAGTTATTGACAAATCAGTAGCTGTTGCTTAATTAAAGTTTTTTACAAAACTAGCTCTCACTTTGTGGGAGTTTTTTGTTTTTATGAATTTTATTAAATATACCATCCTAAAATAACTTAGGTATCTTTTTTTTTGTAATTTCAACAACTTTTCAACTTTAAAAATTGAAAAGAAAAAACCCTATTTATGAATAAAATTACAGCCGCAATTACAGCAGTTGGAGCTTATGTCCCAGAATTTGTACTCTCAAATCAAGTACTGGAATCAATGGTGGAAACTAATGACGAATGGATTATTACCCGAACTGGAATTAAAGAAAGAAGACTTTTAAAAGAAAAAGGTAAAGGAACTTCCTTCATGGCAATAAAAGCTGCACAAGATTTAATTTCCAAATCTAAAATCAATCCCGAAGAAATAGATTTAGTTATCATGTCAACCACTACGCCCGATATGCCTGTGGCATCAACTGGAGTTTATGTTGCAACCCAAATAGGTGCAGTTAATGCATTTGCCTACGATCTACAAGCAGCTTGTTCCAGTTTTTTATACGGAATGTCAAATGCCGCAGCCTATATAGAGTCAGGTAGATACAAAAAAGTACTTTTAATAGGTGCCGATAAAATGTCGTCGATTATTGATTATACTGACAGAGCAACCTGCATTATCTTTGGAGATGGTGCCGGCGCTGTATTATTTGAGCCCAATTTTGAAGGTCTTGGTTTGCAAGATGAGTTTTTGAAAAGTGATGGTATTGGTAGAGAATACCTTAAAATTGATGCAGGAGGTTCTATTCTTCCGTCATCAAAAGAAACTGTTGAAAACGGCCAACATTTTGTTTTTCAAGATGGGAAAACGGTTTTCAAATATGCTGTTTCAGGAATGGCTGATGTAAGTGAAAAAATTATGCAGCGTAATAATTTAACCAAGGACGATGTGAATTGGTTAATTGCACATCAAGCAAATAAAAGAATTATAGATGCTACAGCAAGTAGAATGGGACTTGATGAAGAAAAAGTGTTAGTGAATATTGAAAAATATGGGAACACAACCTCGGCTACATTACCTTTGTTATTAAATGATTTTGAAGATAAACTTAAAAAAGGAGATAATTTAATTTTTGCAGCATTTGGTGGTGGATTCACTTGGGGTTCTATCTATTTAAAATGGGCATACTAACACTCGAGGCGCATCCGACACGAAGCTTTAGCGAATTGGCGAAGCAATTGTTTGGAGCGCAGCGAAAAAAAACAATAAACTAATTTTAAACTAAACTAATTATGGATTTAAAAGAAATTCAAAACCTAATCAAATTTGTATCCAATTCTGGAGTTGCTGAAGTAAAGTTAGAAACTGGTGACATAAAAATTACTATTAGAACTACATTAGAAGGAAACGCTCCAGATATTACTTATGTACAACAGGCTCCTATGCAACAAGCAATTGCTGCTCCTGCTGTTCCGACTCCGGTAGCCGCTGCTCCTGCCACACCAGCAGCTCCTGCCGCCGATGACAATTCAAAATATGTTACTATAAAATCACCAATGATTGGAACATTCTATCGTAAACCTTCTCCAGACAAACCTGTTTTTGTAGAAGTAGGAAGCTCAATAGGAAAAGGGGATGTTCTTTGTGTGGTAGAGGCGATGAAATTATTTAACGAAATCGAAGCAGAAATTTCCGGTAAAATCGTTAAAATTCTGGTTGATGATATGTCACCAGTTGAGTTTGATCAGCCATTATTCTTAGTTGATCCATCATAATTTGAAGATTTGAAGATGTGCTAATTTACTTCGTCAGTTCGCTATCGCTCAGGTGAAAATAATTATCACATTCTATTACCAATTTTCAAATTTTCAAATTGTCTAATTTTCAAACTAAGAAAAATGTTTAAAAAAATATTAATTGCCAATAGAGGAGAAATAGCACTTCGTGTAATTAGAACCTGTAAGGAGATGGGAATTAAAACTGTTGCAGTTTATTCTACCGCTGATGCAGAAAGTTTACACGTAAAGTTTGCTGACGAAGCTGTTTGTATTGGTCCTCCACCAAGTAATCTATCTTATTTAAAAATGTCCAACATTATTGCGGCGGCTGAAATTACTAATGCAGATGCAATCCACCCAGGATATGGTTTTCTTTCTGAAAATGCAAAATTTTCTAAAATTTGTCAAGAACATGGGATAAAATTTATTGGTGCTTCCCCGGAAATGATTGACAGAATGGGAGACAAAGCTTCGGCAAAAGCTACTATGAAAGCGGCTGGAGTTCCATGTGTACCTGGTTCTGAAGGATTGTTAGAATCCTATGAGCAAGCATTGAAATTATCCAAAGAAATGGGTTTTCCGGTAATGCTCAAAGCAACAGCTGGTGGAGGTGGAAAAGGAATGCGTGCCGTTTGGAAAGAAGAAGAATTATTAAAAGCTTGGGAAAGTGCTCGTCAGGAATCAGCAGCGGCTTTCGGTAATGACGGAATGTATTTAGAGAAATTGATTGAAGAGCCAAGACACATAGAAATTCAGGTTGTTGGCGATTCTTATGGAAAAGCTTGTCACTTATCGGAAAGAGATTGTTCGGTTCAACGTCGTCATCAAAAATTAACAGAAGAAACTCCGTCACCATTTATGACAGATGAATTGCGACATAAAATGGGTGAAGCTGCAGTTAAAGCTGCAGAATTCATTAAATATGAAGGTGCTGGAACGGTAGAGTTTTTGGTAGATAAGCATAGAAATTTCTATTTTATGGAAATGAATACGCGTATACAAGTTGAGCATCCAATTACGGAACAGGTTATCGATTATGATTTGATTCGTGAGCAGATTTTAGTAGCTGCTGGCGTGCCAATTTCAGGTAAAAATTACTTGCCTCAATTACACTCAATCGAATGTCGTATCAATGCTGAAGATCCATACAATGACTTTAGACCTTCACCTGGGAAAATCACGGTTTTGCATGCGCCAGGCGGACACGGAGTGCGTTTAGACACACACGTTTACGCAGGATATACTATTCCGCCAAACTATGATTCGATGATTGCCAAGCTGATTACTACAGCGCAAACCAGAGAAGAAGCCATAAACAAAATGAAGCGTGCATTGGATGAGTTTTACATCGAGGGAATTAAAACAACGATTCCATTCCACAGACAATTGATGGACGAACCGGATTACGTAGCCGGAAATTATACTACTAAATTTATGGAGAGTTTTAAAATGAACGATCTAGAATAAAAAAAGAAACCCAACTTAAGTTGGGTTTCTTTTTTAAAACAATCTTGTTAGGAATTAGGTTTTGGTATTACAACGTTTCTTTCAACCATTTATAAAATTCACGCTGCCAAACCATACCATTTTGAGGTTTTAAAACCCAATGATTTTCTTCTGGGAAGTATAGGAAACGGCTTTTTATTCCTCTAAGTTGTGCTGCCTGAAATGCTTCTTGGGCTTGTCCAATACAAACACGATAATCTTTCCCTCCTTGAATAATAAGAATAGGAGTATTCCATTTATCTACAAAATTCATCGGGTTGAATTGATTGTATGCTTTTTGAGCATCGGCATTGTTTTTATCCCAATATGGCCCTCCAAAATCCCAGTTATTAAAGAAAACTTCTTCGGTTGTGCCAAACATACTTTGCGTATTGAAAACTCCATCATGAGAAATAAAAGTTTTGAAACGATTGTTGTGAATTCCGGCTAAATAATAAACAGAATAGCCGCCATAACTTGCGCCAATACAACCTAATCGCGATTTGTCAACATAACTTTCCTTAGAAACATCGTCAATTGCTGAAAGGTAATCGTCCATAACTTGCCCGCCCCAATCTTTTGAGATTTGTTCGTTCCAGGCTTGTCCATGCCCGTACATTCCTCTTCTGTTTGGAGCAACAACAACATAACCTTGTGAAGCCATCAAAGAAAAATTCCAGCGGAAAGAGTAAAACTGAGTTAATGGAGATTGCGGTCCACCTTGACAATAAAGCAATGTTGGATATTTTTTAGTTTTATCAAAATTAGGAGGAAGTATTACCCAAACCAACATTTTTTTACCATCGGTTGTAGTTACATATCGTCTCTCGAATTTTGGCAAAGCCAATTTTGAATACGTTTCGTCATTAGTTTTGGTTAATTGCAACCATGTTTTCTTTTTTAAATTATAAGAATAAATTTCGTTAGAGTGATTCATATCTGTTCTTGAAACGATTATGTTATCATCGGAAATACCAACTATAGCGTGCACATCAAAATCGCCTGAAGTAACTTGTTTTACAGTAACAGCAATTTTGGTTAAACCAGGGAAATTTACTTCAAACAATTGTATTGTGCCATCAATAGCTGCCGTAAAATAGATTTTTTTTCCATCAGGACTCCATTTAAAACTCTCAACCGAACCATCCCAATTTGCAGTCAAATTTATATCCATTCCTTTGAAACTGACGATAATATCATTTTTATCTGCTTCATAACCATCTCGCTTCATTTGTAACCAAGTCAAATCACCACTTGGAGAAAAAGCTGGATTAGTATCGTAACCATGATTGTTTTCAGTTAAGTTTTTTGTCGTTTTTGTTTCAATATCAAATTCATACAAATCGGTATTTGTAGATGTAGCATAAGCAGTCCCGAATTTCTTTTTGCAAACATAGATAATGCTTTTGCTATTGGGAGACCATATATAATCTTCATCACCACCAAATGGTTTTTGTGGCGAATCAAAAGGTTCATCTTTCATGATGTCAAACGGAATTACTTTGCTTCCTTTATTGATAGCATAAAAAACATGATTATGAGTTCCGTTATTCCATGTATCCCAATGACGATAGTCTAATCCGTCATAAATTTGAGCTTCTGATTTTTCTAATTCCGGATAGAAATCTTTACCTAAAACATTTTCGGTTTTAACTTCTTGCGAAGACAAAATATATTTAACGTCAGGAGAGATATTTTTGTCAACAACTAAATCTTGAGTATCGTTTTCTTGAATTTCAACCGCATTTCCTCCGGTAACGGGGATAGTGTAAAATTTAGAATTAGATTTATTTTCTTCTATAGACGGAGTTGTCACTTTATAGACAATTGATTTTCCGTCTTTGGAAATTCCAATAGCCGATACTCTGCCAAGCTTCCATAAAGCTTCCGGTGATAAAATTTGTTGTGCCGATGTTGTTATACTCATTGTAATAACGATTAATAAAAGATTTTTTTTCATTTTGATATGATATTTAAAGTCTAAAAGTAACAAATATAATTAACAAAAAAAGCCACACTTTTCAGTATGGCTTTTAATTATTTACAAAAAATTATTCTTTGATAAATCGTTTTGTACTAGTTGAAGTCCCATTAGAAACTTCGATTAAGAACGTTCCTGTTTTTAATCCACCCACGTAAATAGCATCATTTTCAATTTTACCATTTCCTAATACTTGTCCCATCATATTGAAAATTCTATAAGTTGATGGTGATTCAAGATTTGAAATGTTTAAAATATCACCTTTAACAGGGTTAGGATATAGGTTGAATGAAATCTCTGTATTAGTAGTTTCATCAATTCTGGCAGTTAAAGAGATGTTTACAGTATAGTCTTCTACTTCACCATCCGTGAAAGTTTCACAAGATGTTGGAGAAGCATTATATTTCATCGATACACGCATTCTTGTTGAGCCTAATAAAGCAGAGGTTGGTACTGTAAAGCTTCCTGAAATTGGAGTTGCAGTAGTTCTATTTCTGTTAAAAACTTGTTCTCCGGTATCAAGGAAATCACCGTCTCGGTTGTAATCAATCCACACTCTGTATGCTTCGCTGAAAACTGTAGCTGTCCAAGCCGGAGTTATGGTAATGGTATTGCTTGTGCCACGAACTAAATTAGTAGAAAGCGCTGTAAAGTTACCATAACCTCCATTGTTACCTGATAGGTTATTGATGGTGCCCAATTGTACTCTATTAATAAATTCATCTGCAGTGTTATTTCCTCTTGAAGCACAGTAAGTAACAGTTGAAACAGCTAAAGTTGTAATTGAAACGGTATTGCTATTTAAGGAAACATTACCAACAGCATCTTTTGCTCTTACATTAAAAGTATAAGCTGTTGAAGCAGTTAAACCGGTTACAGCAAAAGTAGTTGCAGTAGTTGTAGAACCAATTAAAGTACCATTTCTTAACACATCGTATCCAGTTACTGCTACATTATCAGTAGCGCCAGTCCAAGATAAATTGGTTGTAGTTTGAGTAGTTCCCGAAGCTGATAATGTTGGCGCTGTTGGCGCTGTTGTATCAGGGGTTAATGTTGTAACAGTAACGCTATTGCTGTCAAGAGAAACATTTCCGGCAGCATCTTTAGCTCTTACATTAAAAGTATAAGCTGTTGAAGCGGTTAAACCGGTTACAGCAAAAGTAGTTGCAGTAGTTGTAGAACCAATTAAAGCACCATTTCTTAATACATCGTATCCAGTTACCGCTACATTATCAGTAGCACCTGTCCAAGATAAATTGGTTGTAGTTTGAGTAGTTCCAGAAGCAGTTAATGTAGGCGCTGTTGGCGCTGTTGTATCAGGAACTGGAGTTAAAGTTGTAACACTTACACTGTTGCTATCAGGTGAAACATTTCCAGCAGCATCTTTTGATTTTACAGTGAATGAATAAGCTGTTGAAGCGGTTAAACCTGTTACTGCAAAAGTAGTTGCAGTAGTTGTAGATCCAATTAAAGTACCATTTCTATAGACATCGTACCCCGTTACTGCTATATTATCCGTAGCACCAGACCAAGATAAGTTTGTAGTTGTTTCAGTTGTTCCAGATGCAGATAAAGTTGGAGCTGTAGGCGCAACAGTATCAGGAGCAGCCCCTGCAGTAATGGTAAAGTTAGTGTTAGAAACATCAAAGAAGATATGATTGGTTCCTCTAACCATAATTCTGTTTGTTGTTCCTGGTGTATTTGGAATTGTCACAGCTTGTGTTCCGTCATTTGGAGTAGCAGCTAATAAAGTTGACCATGTTGTACCAGCATCAGTAGATAAAAGAATATCAACATTAGCACAGTTTACACCATTCGCAGTTGTTCCAGCAACTGCCCAAGTAATAGTTTGTGAAGAACCTCCAACATAAGAAACAGCAGTATTTGGAGAGTTTACAGTAAAAGGTCCAGCAGTTCCATTAACGGTAACAATCATATCATCACTATTATTTGCTGGTCCACCAGCTCTGTTATCACGAACAGTAAATCTAAAATTCATAGTTCTTGCTACAGATGGTAAAGCTTCTACAGTAATTTCAGCCCCAGCAGTTGTAGTGGCACCATTTAAAACGGATTGAATTCTTGGAAAATAACGAACAGGTGTAGTTGTTGAGTTATATGATCTGAAAGTTGGTCCTGAAGTTCTAGTAGCACTAGCAGCAGAACTAGCTCCAGTTGCTGTTGAAGCAGCATTATCAAACTGTTCCCAGTTATATGTTAATGCATCTCCGTTTGCATCTGTTCCTGAACCAGTCAACATAAATGGAGTACTTTTAGGAATAGTATAATCTAATCCTGCGTTTGCAGTTGGTACAGCGTTTCCTGTTACAATATTTGCAGAACACGTTTTGGCTTTAATATTATTAGTCACTTGTTGAATACTAATTGCATGAAAATAAGCATCTGAATTTGGCTGTATATCTTGGCTAGTAATTCCAGCATATCCCATGATTGTTGATCCAGAACCAGGCTCCATATTTGCACCAGTACCTTCATTACTCATTGAAAAAGTATGATTTGCTCCCATTTGATGTCCTATTTCGTGGGCAACATAATCAATATCAAAAGTATCTCCTGACGGAACTCCATTAGATGGTGAAGTGTATGCACTTCCTTTTCCAGTTGAACAGATGCATCCTATACAACCTGCATTTCCACCACCGCCTGAAGCACCAAATAAATGACCGATGTCATAATTAGCTTCGCCAATAACTGATGTTAATGTTGATTGCAATTGAGAATTCCATTGAGACAAGCTAGTAGCAGCAGCATATGGGTCTGTTGATGCACTAGTATATATAACCAAGTCAGTATTAGCAATTATAATCATACGGGCACCAAAATCTTTTTCAAAAACTCCATTACATCTTGTAATAGAGTTATTTATAGCAGCCAAAGCTAATGCTTTTGTGCCACCAAAATAAGCCGTGTATTCTCCTGTACAAGACATAGCTAGACGGAAAGTTCTCATTAAAGCATCATCTGCATTAGGTCTAGCTGTAGCACCATCCATTTGTGGAGTAGCTTGGTCAATTACACTACATTCAAATTTAGTCAGTGATTGTTTTTTATCCGATTTTTTATAAACAGTATAGGTTCCTAAATCGGATGAAATTGGTTCTATAAAAACTGCAGATTTATCAGGAGAAAGTACCATCGATTTGAATCCTAATGGCGAAACACTGAAATAAGCTGTCGCAGCAGGATTGTCAATTCCAATTCCAATATAAGATTTTATTTCTGGGTATCTTGAAGCTAATGCTGGATCCATTGTTGGATTTTCGTAAATACTATAGCGCTCTAAAACACCGTCAGCATTCGGAATAGAAAATACGATATTCGAATCTTTAGCGTTTGCCCTTCTTGCAGGTGCATTGTTCAAATTTGCTTTCAGACTTAAAAGGTTTAAGTTGAAAAGTTTATTTTCAGGCAGTTGCATTCTAGCATCAAGTGCAACCATGTTGTTGTTCTTTGTTGTAGCATTCCAAACGGAACTTTTGTTTTGAGAAAAAGTTACATTTGTCAACAACAATAAAGTAACAATGAGTAATTTAAATTTCATAATTCATTAAGTTTGATTAATATACTTTTCAAAAGTAAAATTATTTTTATCAAATCATCATATTAATCGACAAAACTATTAACAAATCGATAAACGACATTCTTTATAATTTTCAAATAAGTAAAAAATAAATACAATTTGTATTAAAACCATAATATTTCAAAAATTAGTCTTAAGTTTTATTTTAAAAAATTAATTTTAGAAAAAAAATAAAGAATGAATTTTAGTTATTGGGAACTTAAAAATTGGTTTACTGACATAGATTATACTATTGTTGGCAGCGGAATCGTTGGACTAAATTGCGCTTTGGCACTTCGAGAAAATTTCCCAGAAAGTAAAATATTAATCTTAGAAAAAGGAATTTTACCTCAAGGAGCAAGTACAAAAAATGCAGGTTTCGCTTGCTTTGGAAGTATTTCAGAAATTATAGACGATTTAAAATCACATAGTGAAGAAGAAGTTACGCAAATTATTTCAAAAAGGTGGAACGGTTTACAATTGTTGCGCAAGAATCTTGGCGATGAAACTATAGATTTTAAACCATATGGAGGTTATGAATTGTTCCTTACGGAAGATGAAAGCACTTATAATGAATGTTTGCAAAAGTTGCCTTTTATTAATGAATTATTAAAACCATTATTTAGGAATGATGTTTTTGCAAAAGAAGTTGACCGTTTTGCTTTTCATGGCATAAAGGAATATTTAGTTTTTAATCCTTTTGAAGCACAAATTGATACAGGAAAAATGATGAATGCACTATTGCAAAAGGCCATTGCGAACAACATTTTAATTCTAAATAAGGTTGAAGTCACATCTTATCTAGAGAAAAAAGGTAGTGTTGAAGTTGTCTTAGGCGATTTTAGTTTTTCTACCAAAAAGGTATTATTTGCCATCAATGGTTTTGCAGGCAAACTAACAAATAATGAAGTGAAACCCTCAAGAGCACAAGTTTTGATTACCGAACCGATTCCAAATCTCGAGATTAAAGGAACCTTTCACTTGGATAAAGGATATTATTATTTTCGAAATATTGAAAATAGAATTTTACTTGGTGGCGGAAGAAATTTAGCATTTGAAGAAGAAACCACGACACAACTTGGTCAGACAGAATTAATTCAAAATCGTTTGGAAGAATTATTAAAAGAAGTAATTTTACCAAACACTGATTATAAAATCGCGCATCGTTGGAGTGGAATTATGGGATTAGGTTCAGCCAAAAAACCTATCGTCGAACAACTATCGGATCATGTTTATTGTGGTGTAAGATTAGGAGGAATGGGAGTTGCTATAGGGAGTTTAATAGGTCAAGAATTAGCAGATTTAGTAAAATAAAAAATGAAAAGAAAAATTCTTCTTTGGATATGGAAAGCAATGCTTTGGTTTTTTGGACTTTCCATTTTATCTGTTATTATATTTAAATGGGTTCCAATTCCGTTTACACCTTTGATGGTTACCAGGATTATAGAATTTAAATTAGAAGGGAAAGATGCTATTTACAGCCATAAATGGGTTCCGTTAGAAGACATTTCTCCCAATCTTCAAAAAGCTGTAATTGCTAGCGAAGATGGAAACTTCCTGAAACATAATGGTTTTGATTTTGAAGCAATGCAAAAAGCTTTTAAGAACAATAACAAAGGAAAAAGAATTAAGGGAGGAAGTACAATTTCACAGCAAACAGCTAAAAATGTATTTCTATGGCAAGGCAGAAGTTATATCCGCAAAGGATTGGAAGCTTATTTCACCGTTTTGATTGAATTGATTTGGGGTAAAGAACGTATCATGGAAGTCTACCTTAATAGTATTGAAATGGGAAACGGAGTTTATGGTGCACAAGAAGCAGCGAGACATTGGTATAGTAAAACGGCAACAAATTTAACTCCAAGAGAAGCAGCTGGAATTGCAGCAATATTACCTAATCCTAGAAAATTCAAAGCATCAAATTCTTCTTCCTACATTAATAGAAGAAAGGTTAAAATAATGAGAGTGATGCGGTATGTAGGGAAGATTGAGTATTAAATAATGATTTTCTTTACAAATGTTTGACATGTAAAGGCAAAAAAGCCCTCACATTGCTTTGAAGGCCATCTGTTGTTTTCTCTTTTTGTTCGCGAAAGTTACAAATTGGAAAGATGTTTCGCTTTGAATAGAATTATTTATCATTCGAGCCAATCCCAAAACCAAATTAATTATTATTGATTTTTAGTAAATAATTCTTGTACATATCAATTTGAAACGTATCTAAAACAGCTATAATTAAATCATCTCTCTTTTTAGCTATACGCATTATCTTTTCTTTTTTTTCATATTCATCCAAACTTAAACTTTCCATAATTGAAGTTTTGCTCATGAAATAATCTTTAAAACTTTTATCAAATACTTTCTTCTGAGAAGTATTTAGTTTTAGGAGTAATGACAATTCAGCAGTATTTAGGTTTGAATCACTATCTAAACTCGATTTTATAGTAGGGTTTCTTTTTTCGTTTTCTTCAAATAGTTTTTTGTTTTTTTCAATAGTTTGTTGATCTGTGTTTCCTAATAATGCATCAGTAACGGTACCCAAT
>NZ_JBMOGQ010000018.1:0-26802 GCF_049318325.1 Flavobacterium sp.
CGATTATCTCGTGAATGTTGGCAGATTCTTTATAGATATCTAATTCTTTTTTCTCGAGTTTTGAAATTCGTAACACATTTTCAACTTGTGCATGCATTCGCTTATTTTCGTCTTTTATCATTTGCAAGTAGCGAAGCACCTTTTCTTTATCATCAATGATTTTTGGATTTTTGATGGCATCCAAAGCTAAATTTATCGTTGCAATTGGCGTTTTAAATTCGTGTGTCATGTTATTAATAAAATCAGTTTTGATAAGAGAAATTTGACGCTGTTTTATCAATTGATTTAAAGCACTTGCATAGGCGATAATGATAATAAGAGTAAAAATAATTGATAAAATACATATGCCAATTAATTCCGAAAACAAGAACTTTTTCTTTTGAGGAAAAGTCAATAACAATTGGTATTTATTATTCCCATCATTATCAATAAAAATTGGAATGGAATAAGTTGATTTTTTTTCATACCGAAACCCTTCCGATTTAATTTTTGTTGCCAAACCGTTACTGTAAACATTAAATTCAAAGGGAGTTTTAACACCGTATTCATTGAGTTCTTCAAATAATAACTTATGCATCATCTCATTTGAAACTCTTTTTTGAATTGGCTTTACCGCTGCAATATCTTTATATACAATTTCAAATTGCGCGTTGTCCAATATATCTAAACGACCGGATTTTTCAATTTTAATATCGGGAGTAACCTTTTGTTTTAAATTTGATTTATCTATATCATCATTGTAAATCTCAGTTTTTCTTTTTGCTGTGAAATTTTTGAGCTTTACGCTATCTAATTTTTTGTCAAAGAACGAAGCCGAAATTCCATAGTCTTCAGAATTTATGCTGTTTGAATATATTATTGTTTCATTAGTTCTTGAATCTCGCTGATAGTAACCAAACTCTAAAAAATCAATTTTTTCTGGAGTTTTACCTATACTATCTTTCAGACGGTTATACATTTCATAATATGAATATTGCTCATTTTTTTGTAATTTATCAGCAACATTCCCAAGAACTTGTTTTACATGATACTTAAATTGTTCTTCGTTGTTTTCAAAAGACTTATCAAACCAATAAACTTGAACTAGAATTATACCTATTAAAGACAAACTCATTAAGACAATCAGTAAACGAAAAAACAACTTATTCATTAAACAAATTTAACTTTTTAACATTTATACTATAAATACATTAACCAAATATTAACATCTTGGTCATAAATTATTGATTTTTTAATTTTTTAAGAATTACAGCAACCTGTTTTTTAGTGAATTCAACAGACAAATTATCAATAACATAATCACTTTTTGCAATTCTTTGTTCGTCAGTCCATTGGTTTTCAATTCTTTTTAAAACAGATTCTCTATCCGTTTTATCGCGTTTCATAACTCGTTGAAGTCGAATTTCCAATGGACAAGTTACTGTGATAATAGTATCGCAATATTTATAGCTTCCGGATTCGAATAAAATAGCAGCTTCTTTAACAACAAAAGGGTAATTTTTATGCTTTTCAACCCAATTGTCGAAGTGTTTTTTAACTTCAGGGTGAACAATACTATTAAGCTTTTGGAGCTTTTTTGGATTATTAAAAACAAGTTGAGCTAGCTTTTCACGATTAAGAATTCCGTTTTCTAAAATTTCTTTTCCAAATTCATTACTTAACGCATTAATAATATAATCAGAAGTCATCAATTGTTTAGCTTCTTTATCAGCAATGTATACCGGAATTCCCAATGATTTAAAATATTCGGCAACCAACGTTTTTCCAGAGCCAATTCCCCCTGTTAATCCAATTATTTTAGTCATGATTTTACTTTAAAAAATAATTCTGGAAATGCTATTTCGGGTTTTTGTTTATTAATGATAATTTTAAAATATGATTCTAAAAAACCTCTCCCATATCCAAAAAATTGTTTAATAACAGCTATTACAGATAGAAATCCTATTTTAAAACTTTTGTTTTGTATTGATGAAAAAATGAATATCAAACCAAAATAAAGCAAGTAGCACAGTATCGGAAACTCAATTCCAAATAAAAATAAAAATATTGAAATTGAAAATCCAATGATAAACAACGATGGAAAGTAAAAAGTTAATTTACTATATTCAGGATACCAAGAATTAAGGATTGGTCTGGCTTTTCCAAATTTATTTACTTGAACAGAAAATTTATCCCAATCAATTCTTCGTTTATGATAAACTATTGCTTTTGAAAAAAGTCTAGTTTCATATCCTAATTTCCATAATCTGATTGATAAATCTGGATCTTCTCCAGGATGAATATTTCCAAAACCCTTAGAATCTTCAAAAGCTTTTTTTGAAATTCCCATATTAAAACTGCGTGGTTGGAATTTAGATAATTTTTCAGAACCTCCACGAATTCCACCTGTCGTTAGAAAAGATGTCATAGCGAAATTTATTGCTTTCTGAATAGCTGAAAAAGAATCTAAAGCAGCATCGGAACCTCCAAAGCAATCAACATAATTAGCTGTTAATTCATTTTCAACTTCAGTAAGATACTCTTTTGGAATAATACAATCGGAATCAAATATGATAAAATAATCTCCTTTAGATTTTTTCATTCCAAAGTTTCTTGAGTCACCTGGACCACTATTCTCTTTAAAATAATAAGATATATTTAATTTGTCTTTAAAATTTTCAATTTCATTATTACATGTTATTGAAGATCCGTCTTCAACAATTACAATTTCGTAGGGCTTATTATAATCAGAAACCACGAGACTTTCTAATAATTCTTTTATCTCATCAGGTCGATTATAAACTGGAATAATTACAGAAAATAACATTGCTATTTTTTTAACAAATATATGTTTAATACAAAAGAAAAACCACCTAAAATTTAGGTGGTTTGATTATGTAAGAAAATCTTATTATTATTCTTTGATAACCTTAATAGTTTTTAGTTGATTGTTGGATGTTACTTTAACCATATATGCTCCTTTTGAAAGGTTTGACATATCAATTTGAGCAGCATTAGCATTAATAACATTTGAAATAACTTTTTGTCCTAACAAATTAAACACTTCAACATTTGAAATTTCTTGGTTATAAGATAAATTCAATGTGTTTTTAACTGGATTTGGAAAGTATGAAAAATTAGCATCGTCAAAAGAACTGTTTCCTAAACTATTATCAGATAGCTTTAATGTAAATGTTCCTTGTTCTGCTGAATTACTCCACACTTGAACAAAATATGTTTCACCTGGAGTTAACCCAGTTAAAACTTCAGATGTAGCAACAGTTAAATTAGAATTACAAGTTCCAGTTAATGCAGTCAATGCTGCACATGTACCTGAATATAAATTAAAGTTCAAAGATGTCATTGTAGTTGGTGTAACTAAACATGTAACATTTCCAGAAGCTGGAGCTTGAAATGAAAACCAAACATCTTGTATTGAACCAAAAAGATCACAAGATGGTTGAGTTGAGGATACAGTTCCAAATGAGTTATCCGAATTATTGTCTAATCCATCAACTTGAACATTTAATGCAGTTCCACAATCTTGGTTGGCTACTGCTGGAGGAGTTACTGCGGCACAAGTTACATCCATAACAAAAGCCCCAACACTTCCTACATTCCATCCTTCAACAGCAACATAATAAGTTGTAGTTTCGTCTGAAGTAAAAATAACTTTTGAACGCGTAGAATCATTAGTTACATTACAAGACGCAAAATCGTCATTTCCAGCAACTAATGTCAAATTACCAGATGTTCCAGTATATACTAAAACTGATGTATCATAAGATGAATTACATAAACTTAATGTTACTGTCTGTGCTGATCCACTACCGGTAAATGAATACCAAAGATTTGGAGCATCCATATCTGCACCAAAACCATCAGGAGCATTATCTTCATCTAAAGTTACTGGTGTTGAAGTGTCTCCTGAATAAGTATTCCCACAACTTATAGCAATAGGAGTTGCAAAATTATCATTTGTTGGAGGAGGTGGTGGTGTACCTACACAAACGTTAAATGTAGTAGTCTGACCTGCAGTAGCATTCCAAGTATAAACTCTAACATAGTATATTTGACCAATACTTAATCCAGTTGGATTACTAACATCAGCATCAGAACAAGATCCTGTAACTAGAGCTAAACTATTACAATCTGCTCCTGTCCATAAAGAGTGATACATATCTGTAGTAGAACCGGCAGCATTTAATATACTTATTCTATGAGATGTTGAAGTAGCAGTAAAAGAAAACCAAACATCATCATCTTCAGTTCCTCCGCATGCAGCTGCATCTTGTGTTGAAGCTGTTGCACCAACTACAGTACCAGAAGACACTGTACCACATAAGAAATCTGAATTAACAGTTAATGACGTAGCACCAGAACAATTGTCATTAGCTGGTGGTAACGGTGGATTAACAGTCAAGACCCCATTAATTTTATCCGTCCCATTCCAAAAACCATAATTAGTTCCACCATAAACAAAAGCACCTCCATTTAACTGATATCTTGTAGCATAATAATAGGTACCCGGAAGTAAACCAGCTCCCAGATTTACTTGATATTCATCATTATTTCCTATCATCCCAGAATTCCAAGTAGCTGCTGTCCAATTTGTCCAAGTATTTGGATTAGTATCGGTTGTACTATATCCAACCCAAGCTAGAATTCCTGGAGCTTGTCCAGTAATATTAGGAGCAACATCTGTTAATCCAGCCTCGTATATTTGACCATAAACTGTTACACTTCCACCTTGATTGATTGTTGCAGTGTAAGGAAATTGTAAATTGGCATAATCAGGTAAATCCGGAGGTAGTGGTGCTACTAAAAGTGAATAATCTTCTGCTTGTCCGAAACCCGTACCAGTTTGACAAGAAGTGCTATAAGCATTAAATCTTTTAATAACTCTCATTCTAGTGTTTCCAGTTAAAGCAGTTGGAGGAACTAATATACTCCCAGTTAATTGAATTGCATCTTCTCCAGTAGAATTAGTAATTGTACCAACATCATAAGATTCACCCGCATCAGTAAAATCATTATTTTGGTTCCAATCAACATAAACTCTTAAATATGTTACATAGTTTCCATCGGTATTACCTTTTAATGTTATTGTATAAGAACTACCAGCTGTAACATTACCTGTAAGTGTGGAATAATCTTCATGAGCAATAATTGTAGTTCCATCATTAGCTCCTACAACGGCTGAAGTTGAATTATTAATCCCAGCAAAGTTTACTAGTGTAATCGGTTCAACATTCGAAGTGAAAGTCAATGGTCCGCAATAGGGTAAAGGAAATTGCGCAAACCCTGAATAACTGACTAACATCAGTAATAAAAAAGTAATTTTTTTCATGAGTTAAATGTTTAAAAAAAGTTAGATGGCATAAAAGTAGTAATAAATAAAAAAACTCACAATTAATATTTGTGAGTTTTTAATTTTAATATAAACTATTGATTATATGCTAGGTATTTTCACTAATTCATTTGTATCTACATTATAATCAATTCCTTCAAATCCAAATCCAAAAAGATTTAAAAAATCTTGTTTATAACCAGATAAGTCACCAATTTCTGAAAGGTTTTCAGTAGTTGCTTTCTCCCACAACGTTTTTATTCTATCTTGAATATCATCTCGCATTTCCCAATCGTCAATTCTGATTCTTCCTTTGTCGTCAGTTAAAACTTCTTTTCCTGTATAAAGGCGTTGTTCAAACAATCTTTGAATTTGTTCGATGCAACCTTCATGAACGCCTTCAGCTTTCATAATTTTATATAATAAAGATATATAAAGTGGAATTACAGGAATGGCGGAACTTGCTTGAGTCACCAAAGCTTTATTTACTGAAACGTAGGCATTTCCATTTAAAGACTTCAGATCATTCGTAATTTTAAAAGCAGTTGCTTCCAAATCATCTTTAGCTCTACCTATTGTTCCTTTTCTATAAACTGCTTCTGTAACCTCTGGTCCAATATAAGAATAAGCAATAGTTGTTGCGCCATTAGCTAAAACTCCTGCATTTTTTAATGCATCAATCCACATTTTCCAATCTTCACCACCCATTACAACTACAGTATTGTCAATATCTTCCTGATTTGCAGGTTCAATAGTAACTTGCGAAACTAAAGCCGTATGAAAATCAACTGTTTTGTTTGAAAATGTTTGCCCTATAGGTTTAAGTACAGAACGATGTAAAACTCCCGTGACAGGATGCATACGAACTGGCGATGCTAAACTGTAAATTACCATATCAACCTGCCCTAAATCGGCTTTAATCAAATCAATTGTTTGTTGTTTAACTTCATTAGAAAACGCATCGCCATTAATACTTTTAGCATATAAACCTGCTTTTTGAGCTTCTGTTTCAAAAGCTGCAGAATTATACCAACCCGGAGTTGCGGTTTTTCCTTCTGACGGCGGTTTTTCGAAGAAAACTCCAATTGTTCCAGCTCCTGAACCAAAAGCACTTGTTATCCTTGAAGCCAAACCAAAACCAGTTGAAGCTCCAATTATTAATACTTTTTTAGCGCCATCAATATGTCCTTTTGACTTTACATATTCAATTTGATTTTTAACATTTTGAGCACATCCATCGGGATGAGCTGTCAAACAAATAAATCCTCGCATTCTTGGTTCAATAATCATATGATATGTATTTTATGTTAGTTTTTATGCCTGTAAACCTAAAGTTTGATGTTGCAAAAGTAATAAATTCGGATTTCAATTCAACAATGCTTTAGCATGATTAATAGCTGAATCAGAAATGTCTTTTCCGGAAAGCATCTCGGCAATTTCTATTATTCTTTCATCATTGTTTAACAACTTCAATTCTGAAACGGTATTTTCTCCCAAAACAGTTTTGAAAACTTTGTAGTGGTGTGTTCCTTTTGCCGCAATTTGAGGAAGATGTGTAATGGCAAAAACTTGCATGGTTTTACTCATGTCTCTCATTATTTCTCCCATTTTATTAGAGATTTCGCCCGAAACACCAGTGTCTATTTCGTCAAAAATTATTGTTGGCAACTTGGAATATTGAGATAGAATAGATTTAACTGCTAGCATAATTCTAGACATTTCACCGCCAGAAGCAACTTTCTTAAGCATACCGAAATCGGTTCCTTTATTAGCAGAAAATAAAAATTGTAATGAATCTTTTCCATTGTTGTAATAAGTTTCAGATGCTATAATATCAATTTTAAACCGAACATTCGGCATACCTAACAGATTCAAAATTGCTATTAGTTGTTCAGATAAATTGGGAATCGCTTCTCTCCTACTATAGCTTATTTTATTTGCAACTTCATCAAGCTGCAATTCTAAATCTTTGATGCTTTTTTCAAGCTCTAGAATTTCCTCTTCTAAAGTAACAACTGAAACAACTTTGCCTTCTAAATCAGTTTGAATCTGAATTAATTCTTCAACAGTTAAAACATTATGCTTTTTTTGAAGATTATAAATCAGTTGCAATTTTTGATTGACGGTTTCCAATTTCTCAGGATCATTAAAGACCAAATCTGATTCACGATTTAATTCTTTTACTATATCATCAAATTCAATTAAGAGACTGTTAGTTCGTTCAAAAAGTGATTGGTATTCAGTTGAAAAACCAACATTTTTCTGAAGAACTGCTTTAAATTCTTTTAGATTTTTTAAAACTCCAAATTCTTCTTCATTAGAAATAGATAATAGTTTATCTAAATTTTCTTTTATGAATTCAACATTACTTAATGTTTGATATTGTTGCTCTAATTCTTCTAATTCGCCTTCTTTTAAATTGGCTATTTCTAATTCCTGATACAAAAACTCGTTATAGTCTTTCTCTTTTAAAACTGCTGATAACTCATTTTTTTTAGATTCTAAAGTCAATTTTGCAACACGGTATTTTTTTAAACCAGATTGATATTCAATAAGAAACTCATGATTATTAGCAATAGCATCTATGATTTTAAACTGGTACTCTTCTTCTGATAGTTCTAAAGTTTGATGTTGTGAATGCACATCTATCAAATAAAGACTTAAATCTTGCAGTTGTTGAAGATTAACTGGACTATCGTTTACAAAAGCGCGCGATTTTCCGGAAGGCAGAATTTCTCTTCGAATTATAGTTTCCTGCTCATAATCTAAATCATTGGATTCAAAGAAAAATTCCAAATCGTATTTACCAATAGAAAAATTGGCTTCAACAATGCACTTTTCGTCTTTATTTTTAAGTGAAGTCAAATCGGCACGTTTTCCTAAAACCAAACCCAACGCACCAAGAAGTATAGATTTTCCTGCGCCAGTTTCACCTGTTATTATTGAAAATCCATTCGAAAAATCAATATCTAATTTTTCTATAAGGGCAAAATTCTCAATGGATAATGATGTAATCATGTTCAGAAAATGAAGGAAAGTTTAAAATAGTAATATACTTATTATAACTTAATTGCCGACCATTTACTTGTATTGAGTGGTGACAACTTATTTAAGTTATCGATAGTCGCATTTAAAGAAACTTTTGGACCACCAGATAATATAGAAACCAATTCATCGGCTTTGGCATCAAAAAAAACACGGGTTAAAAACGCATTTGAACGAACTTGATACAGGTTTGATAAAGTGCCAATGGCTTCAATAATTTTATTTTTAGAGCCTTTTACATCATTAGCCATGGTATCTAATCCTTCTCTGTGATATTTATACAAAGTTACTCTATAATCATCAAATGTTCCTGAAAGAATATCTGTTACTAAAAAATATCTGTTTTGATTTCCATCTGATTGACTCCATCCTTTTAAACCACTTTGTTGTGCAACTGTTAATATTTGCTGCGCTGTTTCATAGTGCTTATTTCCAGACATTAAAGCATAAGTATCTGCATCAAAACCAATAATCATATAACAGTAATAAGCCAAAACTGAAACTAAATTGGAATCAAAATTAGAGGGATTAAATTGCAAAATTTCAAACTCAACATAACGAAAATTAAAATCTTTGTCGTTATAGTTGAATACCGGCGATTCGTAAGTTGAATTAAAAACCGGTCTTGTTGACTGAACCTGAATTGTTGCAGAAAACTGATTTGATTCATAGCTGTTAACAATAATAACCATGGAGCATTCAATTTTCTCATTTTGCTTATATTCCTCTCCTGTCCAATCCGTTTTATTTACAAAATCACTTATTGAAGTTTTTAAATTTTTAAATATTTGGTTATTAGTCGTTGCAATTTTATCCGAATTTATCTGAATCGAACAATTTAATTGTTGTGCTTGCGCTAATCCAACAAAAAGCAAAAAAAGAAAACTGATTCTATTTTTCATGTGTAAGTATAAATTGTTTTTTAATTTGTCACATAGAATTCGCAATTGAAGAAAATAGTATATACTACTTACTCTTTGTGATCATTTCATTAAAAGAAATTACTTTATTCATAATATCGTTTGCAACCAATTCTTTTGATTTCAAATCCATCGGTTCTACTATAAAATCTTTATTTATAAAGGTAATTTTGTTGGTAGCTTTTCCAAAACCAGCACCTTCATCCTGAAGCGAATTTAAAACAATCAAATCTAAGTTTTTTTTCTGAATTTTCAACTTTGCATTTTCAATTTCATTTTCAGTTTCTAAAGCAAAGCCAATTAGAAATTGATTTTGTTTAATTTTCCCCAAAGAAGCCAATATGTCCTGTGTTTTTTCGAGTTCAATTGTTAAAATAGCTTCTTCTTTTTTGATCTTTTGTTCAGCAACAACCTTTGGTTTGTAATCAGCAACTGCCGCTGCACAAATAGCAACATCAACTGAATTAAAATGTTCATGACAAGCATCATACATTTCTTTAGCTGAAGTCACTCGAATTAAATTAATAACGGGATTTATTGTGTTTAAGTGTGTTGGACCTGAAATTAAAATCACTTCTGCTCCATAATTTGCACCACTTTCAGCAATATCAAATCCCATTTTGCCTGAAGAATGATTGCCAATAAATCGAACCGGATCAATTGCTTCATAAGTTGGGCCTGCGGTAATAAGTATCTTTTTTCCTCTTAAAGGTAATTTGCTTTCTAAATCATTTTCTAAGAATGCTATAATATTTTCTGGCTCAGCCATTCTTCCTTCGCCAGATAGTCCACTGGCTAATTGACCCGTTTCTGCCGGAATAATAATATCTCCAAATTGTTTTAATGTATGAAAGCTTGCAATAGTTGAGGGATGCTTGTACATATCTAAATCCATTGCCGGAGCGAAATAAACCGGACATTTAGCAGAAAGATAAGTTGCAATTAAAAGATTATCGCAATTGCCATTTACCATTTTAGATAACGTATTGGCAGTTGCCGGAGCAATAAGCATTAAATCGGCCCAAAGCCCTAATTCAACATGATTGTTCCATTGAGCATTGTCATCTTCTTCGTTGTAAAATGTTGAATGAACAGGATTTTTTGAAAGTGTAGATAAAGTTAACGGTGTTACAAAATCCTTAGAAGCAGGAGTCATTATCACTTGGACATGTGCACCTGCTTTAATAAATAACCTAACTAATGTTGCTGTTTTGTATGCGGCAATTCCACCAGATACTCCTAGTACTATTTTTTTACCGCTTAAAACAGACATCTTTTATTAGTCTTTTGTAGTATCTCTATAGTAAATTTTGTCATCAAGCCATTCTTGAACAGCTAATGCGTGAGGTTTTGGTAATTTCTCATAGTATTTAGAAACTTCAATTTGTTCTTTATTTTCAAAGATTTCCTCAAGACTATCATTGTAAGTAGCAAACTCTTCTAGCTTTTCAGTTAATTCTTTTTTAATTTCAGAATTGATTTGGTTTGCTCTTTTAGCCATTATCGTAATTGCCTCGTAAACATTTCCAGTACGCTCTTCAATTGCAGTCTTGTTATAAGTAACTGTGTTTACCGGTGCATTCGTCTTCTTTAAATCCATGACTTTTTTTATTTAGAAAATTGTTTTAAATCTTTTTCAATTCGAGCCAACATATCGTCAGCTTTTGATTTGTATTCTGTATCTGCTTTAAATTTGATCAAACTTGAGTAAGCTCCTTTTGCGTTTTCAAGTCTTTCTTTCATTTTTGAAGGAACACTATTGATAGCTAATAAATAAGCAGAATCTAATTTGTAAAATAATGCTTTCTCTTTATAAGGTGTTCCAGGAAAATTAATAATAAAATTATCTAATGCTACTATAGCTGCTTTGTAATCTGAAATGGTATTATAAATTTTAGCATTTTCGTATGCTTTCTTCTCTAATTTTTCTCTTAAATTTTTTACCAATAAATTTGCTTCAACCATATTTTGTCCTTCCGGATAAGTGTCAATATAATTTTGAAGCTTATCAACTGCTTTATAGGTATCGGTTTGATCTAAACTATAAACCGGCGATAAATAACTGAATGATTTTGCTCCTAAAAAAGAAGCCTCCTCAATCTTTTCACTTTTTGGATAACTAGCTACAAAACTCTCAAATTGATAACCCGCCAAATAATATTGTTCTGTTTTATATAAAGATTGTGAATAAATATAAAACATTTTTTCTGCTGAAGGTTTTCCTTTATAAGCCGGGGCAATTTGTTCAAAAAGACGGATCGCTTTATTGTATTTTTTGGCTTCGTACATTTTTGTAGCTGAAACAAATTTAACAGCAATATCTTCCGATTTTAATGCTTTTTGGTATTCGCTACAAGATGATAAAAATACAATTACGGCAAATAAGGCTAAAAATTTCTTCATTATTTTATTTGATTCAACTGATATTAAACACATTTTGTGTTGTAAAAATCAACTGCAAATTTAGTTATTAATTATAGACTACAAAATATTTTTTTCGACTTTAAAAAAGCTACATTTTTGAAATTTTATTGGTAAAATGATGCAATCGATTTGCTAAATCTTCATTAACATTTACTAATGGCAAACGAACTGTATTTTCTGATAAGCCCAATGATTTAAATACTTCCTTGATGCCAGCCGGATTTCCTTGTTCAAAAATCATATCAATAGAATCAGCTAAAAAATAATGGATTTTATAAGCATCATCTACTTTTTTGTCTAAACCAAGATGCACCATTTCAGTAAACTGTTTTGGAAAACCTTCAGCAATTACAGAAATAACACCTGCACCGCCTGCTAAAATCATTGGCAACGTAATCATATCATCACCCGAAATTACTAAAAAGTCTTTTGGTTTATCTTGTATCAATTTCATAGCCTGTACAATATCGCCTGAAGCTTCTTTAACAGCAATAATATTTTTAAAATCGTTTGCTAATCTTATGATCGTTTCAGGCAACATATTACTGGAAGTTCTGCCAGGAACATTATATAAAATCACCGGAATTGGAGATGCTTCTGCAATGGCTTTGAAATGTTGGTAAATTCCCTCTTGTGTTGGTTTGTTATAATAGGGAGAAACAGATAAGATAGCTACAAAATCTGAGAAATTTCCTGATTTCAGTTCTTCAACAACTTCTGCTGTATTGTTACTTCCAACCCCTAAAACCAATGGTAATCTTCCTTTATTGGTATCAACGATAGTCTCAATAACCAATTCTTTTTCAGCTTTTGATAAAGTAGCGTTTTCGGAAGTAGTACCAAGAACTACTAAATAATCAATTCCATTATCAATTTGGAAATTTACGATTGCTTTTAAAGCGTCAATGTCAACTGAAAAGTCTTTTTTGAAAGGTGTAACTAGTGCAACTCCGGTTCCGATTAATAATTGCATGTTATATTTTATTTAGAATTTTTAAATATTTGAATAATTCAGACATAAAAACTATATAGTTTTCGGCATTGGTATCAATCATAAAATGATTCAATCGTTTGTCTATCGAGGCAAAACCAACCTTAAAACTCGCTTTAGATAAATTAGAAACCAAAAGTAATGCAACTTTTTCGGTATCATAATAATTAATCAACAAATCAAAAGGTTCAGCTATAAAATTTTTAACTTCTTTTTTATCTACTGTTCCGTGCCAACTCAAATCTTTGAGACTAAAAATCGGATAATCAAAAACCTCATTCTTTTTTATTTTGTCTTTATAAACTAAAACTTTAATGTCTTTTTCTTCAATACCATTTTGAATTAACTCTTTGACGAGACCTTCTCTTTCATAAAAATAAGTTTCATCAAAAATAATCCCTACGGTCTTGATTACTTTATCGGAAGCCAAATGCTTAACATTTGACAAGTTATTTTTAACTATTTTTTTTGTTGAAAAATCCTTTAAGTAATTTAAAAACATACTACTTTTACTTGAATTACAAATTTACTAAAATTAGTTCCATAAGCGATGGTAAAACTAAAAAACTATAACGGCGTGGTAAAGCATTTTGTTTTATTATTAACATTTACTGCTGTTATCTCTTGTGCCGAAAAGAAATACGTTATCACCAAAATCGAAGGTAAAGAAATTGGAATTACAGTTGTCAATTCTGAAGTTGTTGACTCTAGTGCAAGTCAACAGACACAACAAATTGAAAACTTTATTAATCCCTATCGAGATAAAATAGATGCTGATTTGAGTGCAGTTTTGGGAAACGCTACGGAAAGTATCGATAAATCAGGTGAATGGCAAACCCCAATGGGGAACTTTTTAGCCGATATTACTTTTGAAAAATCCAATAAAGTATTTCAAATGCGTGAAAAAAAAGCTATTGATATTTGTTTACTCAATCATGGTGGTATTAGAAGCATTATTCCAAAAGGAAATGTAACTGCACGAACTGCTTATGAAATTATGCCTTTTGAAAATAGTGCCGTTGTAATTGGATTGAAAGGCGAACAGATTTCAGAGATTATTACCTTTATTATTTCAGAGAAAAAACCGCATCCTTTAAAAGGATTAACTTTCGCAATAGATAAAAACAATCAGCCTAAAAGTATTATGATTAATGGAAAAACATTAGATGATACTAAAGTATATTATGTCGTCACTTCTGACTATTTATCAAATGGAGGTGACAATATGATTTTTTTTAAAAAAGGAGTTGAAAAATATAATTTAGATTATAAGCTTCGAAATATTATTATAGATTATTTTAAGGAAAATAAAATGATTGTTCCCAATAGAGACATTAGAATTACCAAAGAATAGTATTATGAAAAGAAGAGATTTTATACAGAATACGGCTTTAAGTTCAGCATTGCTTGGACTTGGAGGCTTAACTCCGCTCTGTTCGGCTGCACCTGGAGTTTCATTAAGTAGTTTTAATTCGGTCGATTCTAAAACCAAAAAATTGACAATACTTCACACTAACGATGTTCATAGCTATATCGACCCTTTTCCACCAACACATCCAAAAAATCCGAATATGGGTGGCGTAGCCAGAAGAGCTGCACTGATTGAAACAATCCGAAAGGAAAATCCAAATGTTTTACTACTTGATGCAGGTGATATTTTTCAGGGAACACCTTACTTTAATTATTATGGTGGCGAATTAGAATTCAAGTTGATGAGCATGATGAAATATGATTTAGCTACCATTGGAAATCACGATTTTGACAACAGTATTGAGGGCCTGTACAATCAGTTACCAAATGCAAACTTTGAATTTGTAAATGCTAATTATGATTTCAAAAATACCGTTATGTATGGTCATGTGAAACCATATAAAATAGTTCGCAAAGATGGAATTAAAGTTGGCGTTTTTGGAATAGGTATTGAACTTGAAGGTTTAGTTGATAAAAAAAACTACAAAGAAACTGTTTATCACGATCCAGTTAGTGTTTCTCAAGATATGGCAAGGATTTTAAAGCAGGAAGAAAAATGTGATTTGGTAATTTGTCTTTCACATATAGGTTATCAATACAAAAATGAACCGGATAAAATTAGCGATGTTAGATTAGCCTCATTGACAAAAGATATCGATTTGATTATTGGTGGTCACACTCACACCTTCTTAGACAAACCGAGTATAATAAAAAATGTAGAAGGAAAAGATGTTTTGGTAAACCAAGTCGGTTGTTATGGCGTAAATCTTGGTAGAATTGATTTTTATTTTGATAGTGATGTTTCTAAAATAGCTCCAGGAAAGTCGATTATTGTTTGATTTCTAGAAGATAATTACATTTACGTAAAAAAACCAAAGCATCAGAATCAATGCTAATTTGTTATCATTTCTAAAAAATCATTTTCTGAAATTATTGCAATTTTTAATTGATTTGCCTTCTCAAGTTTTGCTGGTCCCATATTATCTCCAGCAACTACAAAGTCAGTTTTGGCAGAAATGGAACTCCCAACCTTTCCACCATTATCTTCAATTGCTTTTTTCAAATCATCACGCGAGAATTTCTCAAAAACACCAGAAACGACAAAGGTTTTGCCGGCTAATTTGTCTGTAGCATTTGGATTGAATTTTTCGACCAATTCCAATTGAACACCAAATTGTTTTAATCGTTCGATAATTTTAACATTTTCCTGATTTTCAAAAAACTCGATTACACTTTGGGCTATCTTCTCTCCTATTTCATCAACCAAAATTAAATCCATTAAAGGTGCCTTCTGCAAAGCATCAATATTTTTATAATGTTTGGCCAATTTCTTAGCAACAGTCTCGCCAACATATCGAATACCAATCGCATACAAAACTCTTTCAAACGGAATTTCTTTAGATTTCTGAACGCCATTAACTAAATTTTCAGCCGATTTTTGAGCCATTCGTTCCAATGGCAGAATTTGTTCAACTGTTAACTCATATAAATCAGCGTAATCATTGACCAAACCATTATTGAAAAGCAGAGCTACTGTTTCTCCGCCAAGGCCTTCAATATCCATTGCTTTGCGCGAAATGTAATGTTGAATTCTGCCTATAATTTGTGGCGGACAACCATAGAAATTTTGACAATAATGATTGGCTTCACCTTCGGTTCTTATCAATTTCGAATTACATTCAGGACAATGTGTTATGTATATAGTTCTCTCAGAATTAGTTGGTCGTTTGGTTAAATCAACTCCTATTATTTTCGGAATAATTTCGCCTCCTTTTTCAACAAAAACAGTATCGCCGATACGAATATCTAATTTTTCAATTTGATCTGCATTGTGCAATGAAGCACGTTTCACGATTGTTCCTGCTAATTGAACCGGTTGCAAATTAGCGACCGGAGTTATAGACCCTGTACGCCCAACTTGATATGAAATCGAATTTAATATTGTAGAAACTTGTTCTGCTTTAAATTTATATGCTATAGCCCAACGAGGTGATTTGGCGGTATATCCTAATTCATCTTGTTGGTGAAAGTCATTTACTTTAATAACCACCCCATCTGTTTCATATGGCAAATCATGTCTATGTGAATCCCAATAATTGATATAATCAAAAACTTGTTCAAGATTTTTTGCCAATTTGGCTTCCTTTGGAACTTTGAAACCCCAATTGCGAGCTGATTCTAAACCTTCATATTGCGATTCAATAGTTAAATTATTACCAACTATAAAATAGAGCAAGCATTCCAAAGGACGTTTGGCAACTTCACTGCTATCCTGTAATTTAAGACTTCCTGAAGCGGTATTTCTTGGATTGGAATAAGGCGTTTCTCCAATTTCAATTAATTCCTGGTTCATTTTTTCAAAACCTTCAAAAGGCAAAATGATTTCACCACGAATATCAAATCGCTCCGGATATTGTCCTTTTAGTTTTAAAGGAATGGATTTTATGGTTTTGATATTATTGGTCACATCATCACCTTGAAAGCCATCACCACGAGTAACAGCACGATTTAATTTTCCGTTTTCATAGGTTATAGAAATTGAGGCTCCGTCATATTTCAATTCGCAAGTATATTGTAACGGGACATTGCCAAGCACTTTTTGAATCCGGTTTTCCCAATCGATTAAATCTTCTTTGGAATAGGAATTTTCCAAAGAATACATTCGGTAATCATGAACAACTGTATTAAAATTTTTAGTAATCGTCCCACCAACTCGTTGTGTTGGAGAATTATCATCATAGAATTCAGGATGATTATTTTCTAATTCCTGAAGTTGTTTTAGTTTTTGGTCAAATTCAAAATCAGAAATCGTTGGGGTATCTAACACATAATAATTATGATTATGCTGATTAAGTTCATCTCTTAAATCCTGAATTATTTTCTGAATATCCATAAAAAGAAATTGGCTATTTTAGTTGCAAATTATGCGCACTAAAATAGCCAAAATATTTTTAAAAAAGAGAAAAACTATGATTGAATAATACCGTTTATTTGAAGGTATAATTGTCCGTCGCTTAAAATTGCACCTTCTTTTATCAAATGAAAAATGGAGGCATTTCGTTCTTCCTGATATTCCTTTTTACCCAAGTGGATTTCAACAGTATCTGTAAATATATTATCACTCAACCATTGTAAACCTTCTTTATCCATAAAGTCGACCTGTGGTTCTAATGCTTTTAAAACTATAGATTGAATTAATTTTTCCTGACAATGAAAAAGGAAAATATGATTTTTAGAAAAATGTTCCAGATATTTAGCATTGGATAAAACACCTTCCCAAATTAAATCGGAGAAAACATCCAGCTCTTGTTCGGCTACTTCGGGCTTTTCGTTTTTTATTTTATCCCATTCTCCTTTATCTATAGATTGGGTTGCAAGGAAATTTGAAAATTCTTTGTGTAATGCTTCAAATTGCTCTTTAGTTAATCTTTTATACTTCATTTTAAGATTTAGATTTTGTTATTTAACTGTAGCCTATTCCCGATTGAAGCTAGCTACAATTTAGCGCGAAAAGCGGGAAATAGCTTCAAAAAAAAATCCCGACTTACATCGGGACTTTTATACTATGTAGAGAAGTATTACACTTCAGCTACAATTTCATATGGTAATTCAACTATAACATCTCTGTGAAGTCTCACAGTTGCAGTATATTTACCTGTACGTTTTACAACTCCACTTGTGATGAATTTTCTATCTACAGTTTGACCGGCAGCTTCTAAAGCAGTAGCGATATCAATATTAGAAATAGAACCAAATAATTTTTCACCACCAGCTTTTGCTGTAATTTTAATTTCGATAGCTTTCAAAGCTTCACCTAGTGCCTTAGCATCGTTTACAATTTTGGCTTCCTTGTGTGCTCTTTGTTTTAAATTTTCAGCTAATACTTTTTTCGCGGATGGAGTTGCTAAAGAAGCAAATCCTTGTGGAATTAAGAAGTTACGACCGTATCCGTTTTTTACGTTAACTACATCGTCTTTAAAGCCTAAATTTTGAACGTCTTGTTTTAAGATAAGTTCCATGTTGTTGTCCTTATTATAGAAGTTAGGTTCCGCTGTTTGGGAAACCAACAACTTAGTTTATATTATTTTAATAAATCGGCCACGTATGGCATTAAAGCTAAGTGACGTGCTCTTTTTACAGCTACTGACACTTTTCTTTGATATTTTAAAGAAGTTCCTGTCAAACGACGTGGTAAAATTTTACCTTGCTCGTTTACAAATTTCAATAAAAAGTCTGCATCTTTATAATCAATGTATTTGATTCCAGATTTTTTGAAACGACAATACTTTTTAGTTTTGTTAGTTTCGATGTTTAAAGGAGTAAGATATCTGATATCTCCGTCTTTCTTTCCTGAAGCTGATTGTTGTAAATTTGCCATAATTAGTTTGCTTTTGCTTCTTTTAATTTAGTTCTTCTTCTTTCTGCCCAAGAAATTGCGTGTTTGTCCATACTTACAGTTAGGAAACGCATAACCCTCTCGTCACGTCTAAACTCAGTTTCAAAAGCAATAAGAGCTTCTCCTGATACTTGGAATTCGAATAAATGGTAAAAACCACTTTTCTTGTTTTGGATTTCGTAAGCTAGTTTTTTTAAGCCCCAATCCTCTTTCGACACCATCTTTGCTCCTTTAGCAGTAAGAAAATCTTCAAATTTGCTTACTGTTTCCTTTACCTGAACTTCAGATAAAACGGGATTTAAAATGAAAACAGTTTCGTAATGATTCATAATTATATATGATTAAATTTTAAATTGGGCGCGAAGTTACAATTAGATTTTTAATATACAATGGCTAAACCTATTAAATCGTCAAAAAGTAAAATATATCGTTTAAAAGCAAAAAAAATCGACAAAACGTTAGGTCGTTCAAAAAAAACTATATACTTTTACAAAACCAAATCTATAATTAATAATATTATGAAACTAAATTGTGTTGTTGTCGATGACAGTTCCATTCAGAGAATGATCATCGCGAAGTTAGTAAATAATCACCCAAATCTACACTTAGTTGGTGATTTTTCTAATGCAATTGAAGCAAAAAATTGCATGTCAGTTCATACCGTTGACTTGATTTTTCTCGATATCGAGATGCCAATCATCAATGGTTTTGATTTCCTTGACGGATTAAAAGTAAAACCTCAAATTATTTTTATCACGTCAAAAGCAGAGTATGCTATGAAAGCATTCGACTATGACGCTACGGATTACCTACAAAAACCGATAGCACTTGATCGTTTTAATGCTTCTGTTAGAAGAGCTATGGATATCCATATGCTTAAAAAAGAAAATCAAGATGAAGAAGGAGAACATATCTTTATTAAGAGCAACCTTAAAAAACTTAAAATTTATACCAATAAAATTAAGTGGATTGAGGCTTATGGAGATTATGTAAAAGTAGTTACCGAAGAAGATAGTAATCTTGTTCTTTCTACTATGAAGTCTTTTGAAAATGATTTATCGAAAGAGAAATTTATTCGTGTTCACAAATCTTACATAATTAATATCGATAAAGTGGAACGTTTCAATAGTAAGTTCGCTGAAATTGGAGTTACTAAAATTCCGTTGAGTCGTAATAAAAAAGAAGATTTAATTAAAGCTTTAGCTATTGCTTAATGAAAATCCACATTTACAGTAACTTTAATAGTTCTGTATTGTGACACTAAATCAAAACTATTCAGTATTTTCTGGATAGTTTTTTTTGTACCTTGAATAGAAGCATCTCCCGGCATTTTTATCATAATAGTTCGAATATATTCGTTTCGAATTCTTCCGATTGCAGGTTCTTCCGGACCAAGAACTGGAATGGTTAAGTTTTGATTTAAAACCTGATACAACCACATTGAACCTTCTTTTAGCTTTTCAAAATCACGATGCTTTAATGTCAATTTTATCAAACGGAAAAATGGTGGATAGTAATAAATCTTTCTTTCATAAAGTTGTTCCTTGTACATTCCTTCATAATCATTATTGGTAACTTGCTGAATAATATTATGCAACGGATTATAGGTTTGGATAATCACTTTTCCACGTTTTTCTGCTCTACCCGATCTACCAGCGACTTGAGTCATCATTTGGAAACTTCTTTCGAATGCCCTAAAATCAGGATGATAGATCATATTATCAGCATTCATAATTCCAACCAACGAAACATTGTCAAAATCTAATCCTTTGGCAAGCATTTGGGTTCCTACTAAAACATCAATTTCTCTATTCTTAAAACTGTCAATAATTTTTTCAAAACTGTATTTACCGCGTGTGGTATCTTGGTCCATACGTTTGATATTTTTCTGAGGAAATAATTCGGCTAATTCCAATTCTATTTGTTCTGTTCCAAAACCTTTGGTTTCCAAATCAACACTAGAACAAACATGACAATTCGATGGCTTAGCCATCGAATAGCCACAGTAATGACAACGCAATTGACTCTTATATTTATGATACGTCAAACTAACATCGCATTGTGGACATTGTGGCACATGACCACAAGTCATACATTCTAATACTGGTGAAAAGCCACGACGGTTTTGAAACAAAATCACTTGTTCATTATTTGCAAAAGCTTCTGTTATTTCTTCAATTAAAGTTTGGCTGAAATGCCCTTTCATCTTTTTACGGAAGTAACTGTCTTTCAAATCTACCAGTTCAATCTCTGGCATTTGAACATTTCCGAAACGTTCTTTTAAATCAATTAAACCAAATTTTCCGGAAGCCGCATTATAATAAGTTTCAATACTTGGAGTTGCTGAACCTAACAAAACTTTCGCTCTGCCCAGTTCGGTTTTACCACGGGTTGCCTGATGTAAGTTTGCCAAAACAATCGCAGCATCACGGGCGTGATATCTTGGTGCCGGATCTTGCTGTTTAAAAGTTTGTTCGTGCTCTTCATCAACTATGATTAACCCTAAATTATTAAACGGTAAAAATAAAGCCGACCTTGCTCCTATTACCACTTGTGCTTTATCAGAAGAATTTAAAACTTGAAACCAAACTTCTACTCTTTCGTTGTTACTGTATTTGGAATGAAAAACAGCCACTTTATTACCGAAATGTTTTGTCAAACGAGCCACTAATTGTGTAGTTAAAGCAATTTCCGGTAGCAAATACAAGACTTGCTTACCCAAAGCAATATAATTATCAATGAGTTTGGTATATATTTCCGTTTTTCCACTTGAAGTTACACCGTGTAAAAGCGCAACCTCTTTTTCTTCAAAAGATTTCACAATTTCATCGAATGCTGTTTGTTGAGCAACACTTAATAAAAATTTGTTTTCAACTTTATTATTCTCAAAATTTACGCGGTCTTCTTGAATAAAATATTCTTCAAATATTTGTTTATCAACCAATGCTTTGACTATAGCTACCGAAGTTTGAGCGGTTTCTGTTAATTGCTTGACGGAAATAGGCTGTCGTTCCCGAGCTTGTGTTTGAAAATACTGCAGTAAAATGTTTTTTCGTTTTTCTGATTTTATACTGTCTAGTAAGGCAATGAGATTTTCTTCCTTTTGATATTGCTCGTGTAATCTAATATATTTGACAAGTTTAGGCTTGTATTCCTCACGAATTTCTTCCTGAAGCGAGATAATATTTTTGTTAATCAGTTTTTGAATAACAGGCAAAACCGTTTTCTTATTTACTATGTCAATTATGTTTTGAATCTTCAATGAACTTTGATGTTGAAGGGCCTCATAAATAAGAAACTCATCATCGGATAAGGAAGCTTCATCTACAAAGGTTTCATTGTTTTGTGAAATTATTGTTTCGCTTTCTAACAATAATGCCGATGGCAAAGCACCTCGATAAACATCTCCAATGTTACACATATAATAGGACGAAATCCAAAACCAATGATTGATTTGTAATTCGTTTACAATTGGTCTTTCGTCAAGAATTTGATCAATTTCTTTGGCTACATATAATGTTGGTTCTTCCCGATGCAAATCGATAACCAATGCTGTGTAGATTTTGCTTTTACCAAACGGAACAGAAACCCGCATTCCTTTTTTAATAAATGCAAATTCATTTTCTGAAACTCTGTAAGTAAATGTTTTAGGCAAAGAAAGAGGAAGAATAACTTCAATAAAAAAATTCATTATTTATGTAGCTATTATATTCTAAACCAAGTTTGTGATCTTCCAAAAAGCGAAATGCCAATATAACCACGAACGATTAATTTATCCTTTCCTTCTAAGTTCATTTTACAGTGATATGATTTACCATTCTTAGGATCGGTTATCTTCCCACCTTCATAAAAATCACCATTCTTTTTTAAACCTTTGATAATAACTAATCCTAAAACAGGTTTGTTTTTATCTTCTCCTTCGCAAATTTCACATTTTAAATGTTTTTTTTCTTTCTCAAGAATTTCAATTATTCGACCATATACTTTTCCGGCTTTTTCATAAATCTCAACAATACCATTCTCCATACCAGTTTCGTCATCAACAGATTTCCATTTTCCAAAAATAGTTTGCGAAAAACTAACTTGAAAAATAAAGAAAACAACAATGGATAAAATTAGTTTCATTGCATTTAATTATCTAATTCTTTTTGTTTCTCACGTCTTATATGTTGTATTGAAGTATTTAAATCAAAGCCTAATATAAGAATCATGCAATTAATCCAAATATAAAACATTACTACTAACAATGTACCTATTGAACCATAAAGTTCATTGTATTTAGAAAATTTCACAACCCAAATTCCGAAGAAATAAGAAGAAATGATAATTAAAATAGTAGTAAAAACTGAACCTATTGATATAAACGGTCTATTCTTATCATGTTTGATTCCAAATTTGAATAACAATGAAGTTGAAAACAATATCATCAGAATGACAAAAACATATCTTCCCAATTCAATCAACGGTATACTATCTGAAAGCACATCTTGAATTTTTGTTTTCTGAATAAAAACCTCAAAGATTATAATAGCAGCAACAGTTACTATCAATAGAAATGATAAAACCATAGACAAAGCCAAAGCAACAAAATATTGTCTGAAAAATTTTCGTTTTAGTGTAACATGCATATGATGCGAAGTCTCAAAACCACCAAGAATAGCAGTTATACCATTTGCCATTAAAAATATAGCTATTAAAAATCCTGTTGAAAGTAATCCGCTATGACTGTTATGCAAAATATCGTTTATGATTTTAAAAATAGCATCATAGGTTGTTGGCGGAACACTTTGTTTTACGAATCCTAAAAAGTCCTCTTGAAATCCTTGAATAGGAATATAAGGAATAAGGTTTAGTATAAAAAGCATGAATGGAAATAAAGCCATAAAGAAGCTCCACGCAATTGCGGCAGCACGATATGAAATTGCGCCTTCAAAAATCCCGACAAAATAAAGGTCTAACAAATCAAATAAAGACAAACCATGTAGCCATGGCAATTTTATCTTTTTCAATAAGAAAACGAGCTGTTTAATTATTGGAAGTTTTATGAATTTATTTTCTGTTGTTGTCGACATTAAAAAGCTTTTAAACTTAAATCCATATTGTAAACCGAATGGGTTAATGCTCCGGAAGAAATATAATCAACACCGCATTCTGCATATTGACGAATAGTTTTTTCATTGATATTTCCAGATGATTCTGTTAGGCATTTATCTCCAATTAATTCAACTGCTTTTCGAGTATCTTCAAAATTGAAATTATCAATCAGAATTCGGTAAATACCTATGTTATCTAGAATTTCTTTTATTTCGGTAAGATTTCTTGCTTCTACAATAATCTTTAAATCAAGATTATTAAATTTTAAAAACGCCTTGGTTTTGTTAATAGCATTTGTAATTCCTCCGGCAAAATCATTGTGATTGTCTTTCAGCATAACCATATCATACAATGCAAAACGATGATTTTCACCGCCACCAATTTTTACTGCCCATTTTTCGCAGGCGCGAAATCCAGGTGTAGTCTTTCTGGTATCGAGGATTTTGGTTTTTGTACCTTCTAAAAGTTTTACGTATTGATTAGTCTTGGTTGCAATGGCCGACATTCGCTGCATCGAATTCAGCACCAATCGTTCTGCTTTTAAAATTGATTGTGAACTTCCGGAAACATGAAAAACAATATCACCGTGTTTTACTCTTGTTCCATCATGAATAAAAGTTTCAATCTCTAGAGTTGGATCCACATTCTCAAAAACCATTTTGGCAAATGCTACTCCTGCAATTATTCCGCTTTCTTTAACTAAAAGCTTAGCTCTTCCTATGGCAGATTCAGGAATAGAAGCCAATGAACTATAATCACCAGGACCAATATCCTCACGGATGCCGTTTTGTATAATTAATTTAAGTTCTTCTTGAAACTGTTCTTCTGTAATCATTTTAAAACTTTTGTTTGGCTAAAGTAGCATATAATTTGATGATTTGAAAATTTGATGATTTGATGATTTGAAGATTTATAATTAATTTTCAAATTGGTACATCTTAAAATTTTCAAATTAAATTCTACCTTTGCAGCACAACATCACTACTCATGTACAAACTACTCATTCGTCCCATTTTATTTTGGTTTGATCCAGAAGAAGTTCATTATTTCTCTTTTATTTTTATCAAATTTATTAGTAAAATTCCTTTTGTTCCCAATATTCTAAAATCGATATATGAAGTAAAAGACAGCCGTTTGGAACGTGAAGTTTTTGGATTAAAATTCAAAAACCCAGTTGGTTTAGCTGCCGGATTTGATAAAGATGCTAAATGCTATAAAGAATTATCAAATTTTGGTTTTGGTTTTATCGAAATCGGAACTTTGACTCCAAAGCCTCAAGACGGAAATCCAAAAAAACGTTTGTTTCGGTTAAAAAAATATAACGCCATCATAAATAGAATGGGGTTTAATAATGGAGGCGTTGATGCTGCAGTTTTGAGATTAAAGAAAAATAAAGGTGTTCTGATAGGTGGAAACATTGGTAAAAATAAGCTTACGCCAAATGAAGATGCTATTTCTGATTATCTAATTTGCTTTGATGCCTTATTTGATTATGTTGATTATTTTGTTGTGAATGTGAGTTCGCCAAACACTCCGAATCTTCGTGAACTTCAAGAAAAAAAACCATTAACAGAACTTTTATCTAAACTCGAATCCCGAAACTCTGAACACACAACTAAGAAACCCATACTTTTAAAAATTGCTCCTGATTTGACAAATGATCAACTATTAGATATCATTGATATCGTAAATGAAACAAAAATTGCGGGAGTAATTGCAACAAACACAACCATTTCACGAGAAGGATTACAAACTGAAGATAATCCAGAAGTTTCCAGAGAAACCGGTGGTTTATCGGGTAAGCCTCTAACCAAACGCTCAACAGAAGTCATTCGTTTTCTTTCGGAGAAAAGCAATAAAGCCTTTCCAATCATTGGAGTGGGCGGAATTCATTCGGCTGAAGATGCATTAGAAAAACTAGAGGCTGGAGCGAGTTTAGTTCAGCTTTACACTGGATTTATTTATGAAGGCCCAAAATTAGTAACCGAAATCAATAAAAAAATCCTTAAAAAAAACTTTGTAACTTAGCCACTTTGCAACTCTGAAGCTTTGAAAGAAATCAAAATCATAGAATGTCCACGCGATGCCATGCAAGGTATCAAAGACTTTATTCCAACACAAAATAAGGTTGATTATATTCAGTCGCTGCTACGTGTAGGGTTTGACACAATTGATTTTGGAAGTTTTGTTTCGCCAAAAGCGATTCCACAAATGCAGGACACAGCCGAAGTTTTAGCTCAATTGGATTTATCGGAAACGCAAAGTAAACTACTAGCCATTATTGCCAATACACAAGGAGCAAAAATTGCTTCAACGCATAAAGAAATACAATACTTAGGTTTTCCGTTTTCTATTTCTGAAAACTTTCAAATGCGGAACACACACAAAACTATTGCTGAAAGTTTACTAACACTTCAGGAGATTTTAGATATCGCCTATGCTTCGAATAAAGAAGTGGTTGCATATCTTTCTATGGGTTTCGGTAATCCGTATGGCGACCCCTGGAATGTTGAAATTGTAGGTGATTGGACTGAAAGACTCGCAAATATGGGCGTTAAAATCCTTTCGCTTTCGGATACTATTGGAAGTTCCAGTCCCGATGTGATTACTTATTTATTTTCGAATTTGATTAGAAAATACCCAAATATTGAATTTGGCGCGCATTTACATACTACTCCAGACAAATGGCATGAAAAAGTTGATGCTGCTTATAAAGCCGGTTGCGTTCGTTTTGATGGAGCCATTCAGGGCTTTGGAGGTTGCCCAATGGCAAAAGATGATTTAACCGGTAATATGCCGACAGAGAAACTACTATCCTATTTCACTGCTCAAAAAGCGAATACCAATACAAGTCCTATGAGTTTTGAAAGCGCATATAACGAAGCCACAAAAATTTTTACCGTATTCCATTAAAAGATTACAGTAACATTCGTAGCATGCAGCATTGTTCGGTAATACTGTACTTTAGATTGAGGTTGAGGCTGATATTGAGGTTAAGATTGAGGTTGAGACTATATACTACATCTTCCTCTTAATCAGCTTATAAATTTCAATCCACATTACGGATACAAATCCAACAAAAACACTTAAGCCTATTTGAGCCTTATCTACTTTTTCAAACAAGAAGAAGCTT
>NZ_JBMOGQ010000019.1:0-26731 GCF_049318325.1 Flavobacterium sp.
ACAGACCAATGAATAACATCAAAAATCAATTAATTTAATTTCACCCAACGGGTTATATTAATGAGAAAAAATAATAATTCCATTTATTCAAATAAATTGTATAGCAAATATGGCTCGCAAAATGCTCTTATGACAGAAGCGCCGCTGAAAAAAATTCCTAAATCAACCATTTAATTTCTTCGGGATACGGTTAAAGGCAATCAGCATTTGTATAAGATAAAAATCACGCCAAACCGTAGTGAAAATCGGCATGACATTTTTGTAAACGACAATATTCAAATTAACGATGCCGTTATTATTAAACAGAAAATAAAGCCATTGCCTAAAGTTGACAAAGAAAAAGTAAGTTTCAGAAGATTTCCAAAGCAAATAGATAGTATTAAAGTTGAAGTTGACAGTATTAAAAGATGAAGCAAATCTCTATTTTAGGTTGTGGTTGGCTGGGTATGCCATTGGCTAAATCATTATTGGAAAAAGGATTTTCAATAAAAGGTTCTACAACTTCTTTTGAGAAAATTTCAGCGCTAGAAAGTAATGGAATTCAACCCTTTCAAATTGAATTATCAGAAACCGAAATCAAAGGAGAAATCAATTCTTTTCTAACAAATTCTGAAATCCTGATTATTGATATTCCTCCAAAATTGCGCAGTATTTCAAGCGAAAACTTTGTCAAAAAAATTCAAAATTTGATTCCGTTTATAGAAAAAGTGAAGATTGAAAAAGTTATTTTTATAAGTTCAACTTCGGTTTATGCTGATGCCCCTTTGACTACATTCAGAGTGACAGAATCGACAAAACCAAATCCGGAAACGGAAAGCGGAAAGCAATTATTAACTACCGAAATCCTTTTGCAAAGCGATCAAAATTTCAAAACAACAATTGTCCGCTTTGGCGGATTGATTGGCGAAGACCGGCATCCAATTCATTTTTTAGCAGGAAGGAAAAATATAGAAAACCCAGAAGCCCCTATCAATCTTATTCATCAGGAAGATTGTATCGGAATCATTGAAGCCATTGTCAAACAAGAGTGTTGGAATAAAACTTTTAATGCAGTTGCACCATTTCATCCAAGTAGAAAAGAATATTACACTCAAAAAGCTTTGGAACAGAATTTACCCTTACCCGAATTTGATCAAACGAAAATCTCTATTGGGAAAACGATTTTGAGTCATAAATTGGGAAATGCTTTGGATTATAAATTTCAAAAATTAACGCTATGAACATGACTGATTTCATCGTAACCTTTGGCGGTGGAATTCTCTTGTTTTGCATCTATACTAATTCGGTTTTGTGTCAACTTATTTCTGTACGGGACACTTCACAGATTGATAAATTGTTACACGAAAAACAATAAATTACCAATATTGAGTTTTTGGTATTAAGATATTTATATCTTTGTTTGTTCGCGTTGATTTTGAATCAAAATTTCACACGATTTTTTTATAAAATTAATTAAATGAAACATATTGATTTTTTAAATTCTCCCCGTATAGATCAAGTTGGAATTGAGGATAGAATTGCCAGAATTACTGCCAGAAGTATTAAGAAAGAATCAAAAATGCAAGGTCTTCTCATGACTTTAAATATGATTGATTTAACTACTTTAGAAGGTGCAGATACCGATGAAAAAGTAAAACAACTTTGTTTCAAAGCACATCATTTACATGATGAATTGCCAGGGTTACCAACTACTGCGGCAGTTTGTGTTTATCCAAATTTTGTCAAACTTGCGGTTAACGAACTTAAAGGAACCGGCGTAAAAGTAGCTTCGGTGGCAACAGCTTTTCCTAGTGGTCAATCTAGTGCAGAAATCAAATTGTTAGATACAAAAATAGCGGTTGATAACGGTGCCGATGAGGTTGATATGGTCATCAGTCGCGGTAAATTCCATAGTGGTGAATACAATTTTGTTTTCGATGAAATTGCCATGATAAAAGAAGCATGCGGTAAGAATGTACGATTAAAAGTTATCTTGGAAACTGGCGAGATTGGAACTTTGGATAAAGTCCGTCAGGCAAGTGATATCGCTATTAATGCTGGAGCAGATTTCATTAAAACTTCTACAGGGAAAATAAAACCCGCAGCAACGTTGCCCGTAACATTAGTAATGCTCGAAGCCATACGCGATTATTATTATAAAACAGGAGTTATGATTGGGATGAAACCTGCAGGTGGAATTTCAAATTCAAAATTAGCCCTTCAATATTTGCTAATGGTTAAAGAAACTCTTGGCGGGAAATGGTTAACCAATGAGTATTTCCGTTTTGGAGCCAGTAGTTTAGCCAACGATGTTTTGCTACAAATCGTAAAACAAAAATCGGGCATTTACCAATCGAATGATTATTTCTCTAAAGTTTAATCCGAATGAAAAAAATACATAAAATAGATTTTAGTTCCGACTGGAATTTAGTGCCAGCACCTGAAAGCACATCGCATTTTAAGTTAAAAGATACTTATGACTTGTTTATCAATGGTAAATTTGTTGCGCCTAAATCAGGTAAATATTTTGACACTATAAATCCGGCAACTGAAAAAGTTTTGGCCAAAGTGGCCGAAGCTAATGAAGCCGACATTGATTCAGCTGTAAAAGCTGCCCGAAAAGCGTACGATATGGTTTGGTCAAAATTATCCGGGAAAGAACGCGGAAAATATATTTATCGAATTGCCAGAATCATTCAGGAAAGAGCCAGAGAATTTGCAGTTGTGGAAACCTTAAACGGAGGAAAAGCAATTCGCGAATCACGTGATGTTGATATTCCTTTGGCGGCAGCACATTTCTTTTATTATGCAGGCTGGGCCGATAAATTGGAGTATGCTTTTCCAAATAGAAAACCAAAATCACTTGGTGTTGCAGGACAAATTATCCCATGGAACTTTCCATTATCGATGGCAGCATGGAAAATTGCTCCAGCTTTAGCTGCTGGAAATACAGTGGTAATTAAATCTTCTGAAACCACGCCTTTGACTTTATATTTACTAGCCGAAGTGATTCAGGAAGCAGGTTTGCCTGCCGGAGTTGTGAATATCGTTTCGGGTGCCGGACTTACAGGTTCACACATTGTCAATCATCCAGATGTCAATAAAATTGCCTTTACAGGTTCAACGGCTGTGGGTAAAATAATTATGAAAGCCATTGCCGGAACATCTAAAAAATCTACAATGGAATTGGGTGGAAAAGCAGCCAATATCATTTTTGAGGATGCAGCGCTAGACCAAGCTGTGGAAGGAATTATTAACGGAATTTTCTTCAATCAAGGTCACGTTTGTTGTGCGGGATCTCGTTTATATGTGCAGGAATCAGTATTTGATGTTGTCGTTCAAAAATTGAAAGACCGAATGAATTCACTAAACGTTGGCGATCCATTAGATAAAAATACAGATATCGGTGCTATCAATTCCAAAAAGCAATTAGACACTATTAGCAAATATATTGAAATCGGAAAAGCAGAAGGTGCCGAAATGTACCAACCCAATTGCGATTTACCGGCAAAAGGATTTTGGTGCAGACCAACAATATTCACTAAAGTAAGTCAGTCAAATAGAATTTCGCAAGAAGAAATATTTGGACCTGTTTTAGCTATTCAAACCTTTAGGACGGTTGATGAAGCTATCGAAAAAGCAAACAATACACCATATGGATTATCAGCAGGTGTTTGGACAGATAAAGGGTCAAAAATCTTTAACATGACCTCACAATTGCGAGCTGGAGTAGTTTGGGCGAATACCTTTAACAAGTTTGATCCTGCTTCTCCCTTTGGAGGTTATAAAGAAAGTGGCTTCGGTAGAGAAGGTGGTTTACACGGATTGGAACCTTATTTAAAATTTGAATAAAACTAACATCATGTCAAGAATAGAAGTTTTAAAAACCTATAAAATATATATCGGTGGAAGTTTTCCAAGAACCGAATCGGGACGTTATTATCCGCTTATTGTCAACAAAAAGACAGTAGCTAACATGTGTTTGTCTTCTGTAAAAGATTTTAGAAATGCTGTTGTCGCTGCCCGAAATGCTCAAGGCGGATGGGCGCACAAAACAGCTTACAACCGCAATCAGATTTTATATCGAATTGCAGAAGTTCTCGAAGGCAGAAAAGCACAGTTCGTATCTGAATTAGAACTACAAGGAATTACTAAAGCCAAAGCTGAAAAAGAAGTAGATTTAAGCATCGACAGATTGATTTATTACGCAGGTTGGTGCGACAAATACACACAACTTTTTAGCAGTGTAAATCCCGTTTCAGGAAGTTTCTTTAACTTTTCAGTACCTGAACCTACAGGAGTCGTAGCAGTATTTGCGCCTCAACAAAGTAGTTTACTTGGATTGGTTACACAAATCGCAAGCATCATTGCCGGTGGAAATACTTGCGTGGTATTGGCTTCTGAACAATTGGCCTTGTGCGCCGTAACGTTTGCCGAAGTTTTGGCCACTTCAGATGTCCCTGGAGGTGTAGTTAATATCCTTACGGGAAATCAAACTGAATTAATTTCACAGTTTGCTGCTCACAAAGATGTAAATGCAATTTTGTATTGTGGGAAAGACACTGAAGCCATTGCCAAAATCCAAGATTTAGCTATCGAAAATTTAAAGCGAGTAGTGATTCGTGATGATGGTGATTATTTTGATGACAAATATGAATCTCCTTATATGATTTTTGACTTCCAGGAAACCAAAACCACTTGGCATCCTATTGAAGTGATTGCCGGCGCTGGCGCTGGATATTAAAATAAAATTTCAAATTGTAATACTAAGCCACCAGTATAATCTGTTGGCTTTTTTAATTCTGTTTTAATAAATACTATCTTTACTTTTTCAACACAAAGCAATGTCCAATAAAGACGTCAAAATACTTCACATCGACAGCAATCATCCATTGTTGTGGGAACAATTAGAACAAGCCGGTTTTCATAACGAAGCTGATTTTACTTCATCCAAATCTGAAATAGAAACCAAAATTCATAACTATCATGGAGTTGTCATCCGCAGCCGATTTAAAATAGATAGAGAGTTCATAGATAAAGCTACGAATCTGAAATTCATTGCCAGGGTTGGGGCTGGTTTAGAAAGCATAGATTGTGATTATGCTAAATCTAAAAAAATCCATCTCATCGCTGCACCGGAAGGCAATAGAAATGCTGTTGGCGAACATTCACTAGGAATGCTTTTGTCTTTAATGAATAAACTCAATCGAGCAGATAAATTAGTACGAGAAGGAAAATGGATTCGCGAAGGAAATCGAGGCAATGAACTTGAAGGCAAAACCATCGGGCTTATTGGTTACGGCAATATGGGAAAATCGTTTGCCAAAAAACTACGTGGTTTTGATGTTGAAGTTTTGTGTTATGATATCTTGCCAGATGTTGGAGATGAAAATGCCAAACAGGTTTCTTTGGCTGAATTACAAAGCAAAGCTGATGTTTTAAGTCTGCATATTCCTTGGACTCCTGAAACGGATAAGATGATAAATAACAATTTTATCAATTCATTTTATAAATCATTTTGGTTCATAAATACATCACGAGGAAAAAATGTGGTAACGGATGATTTGGTTACTGCTTTGCAATCCGGAAAAATTCTCGGAGCAGGATTAGATGTTTTAGAATACGAGAAATTATCGTTTGAAAACCTATTTTTGTCATCCCCGGCGGAAGCGGGGAATGAAAAGCCAAAAGCATTTGAGTATTTACTCCAATCTGAAAATGTTTTATTAACGCCTCATATAGCGGGTTGGACATTTGAAAGTCATCAAAAACTGGCTCAGGTAATTGTAGATAAAATCAAGAAATTATTTGGACAATAGTCATTTTAGAAAATAAATTGAACTTTGAACCCCAATTGATAGTGTTTTCTTGTAAATTTTTATATTTTAGTAGAGTAAATAAAACATAACCAATAAAAAACAAAACGTATTATGGAATCACAAAAAGTAGACATGTTCATGATGACCAATGCCAAATTTTTTGAAGGACATCACTTAAACGCCATTAGAGAAAAACTATTGAGTTTAGATGATTCAAAATGGGGATTAGTGCAAACTATGCAATTCAAAGATCCAACAACAAGCATCATCGTTTCACTTTTAGGAGGCGGATTAGGGATTGACCGCTTTATGATTGGAGATACCGGAATGGGTGTTGGTAAACTCTTAACCTGTGGTGGTTTAGGAATCTGGACAATCATTGACTGGTTTTTAATTATGGGAGCCACTCGTGAAAAAAACATGGAAACCTTTCAGAACGCATTTTACTAGTAAATGACCAGAAATAAGTTATATTCCTTGTTGCTTATAGCTTGTTTGGCTGGATTTATTTATCTTTTTTACAACATTCATACTTTACAAAGTCAAACATTCCGGGTTTGTATCATTAAAAATGTGACAGGTTATCCTTGTCCATCTTGTGGAACTACTCGGGCTGTAACTTTGCTTTTGAAAGGAAGATTTATTGAGTCGTTAGTTTTAAATCCGATCGGAATTGTAGTTGCCATATTTATGATAATTTTTCCAATATGGATTTTAATAGATATTATTTTAAAAAAAGAAACCTTTTATTTTTGGTATAAAAAAGCAGAAGGTACTATTAAAAAACCATGGCTTGCCTCTATTTTAGTAGTATTAGTACTTCTCAACTGGATTTGGAATATATACAAACATTTATGATACAGCAAACCACTTTTGCCTATAAACCAGGCGATCACGAATGCGAAAAAGCATCCAATAGTTATTTGATGTCATTGGTAGCTTTAATAGCAGGAATGCCATTGCCTATTATTAACTTATTTGCCACTTTCTTTTTTTATTTAGCCAATAGAAAAGGCACCTATTTTGTGCGTTGGCATTGTACACAATCGTTGTTTTCACAATTGGCGTTATTAGGAATTAACAGCGCCAGTTTTTGGTGGACTATTTCCATAATTTTTTCAGATGAAAAAGTGAGCAATCAATATTTTGCGTATATTTTTGCGGTGATCATATTTAACTTATTGGAAATTTTCTCCACTATTTATGCCGCTGTTCAAATCCGCAAAGGGAAGCACGTTCAGTTTTTGTTTTTCGGAAATCTTACTAACTTAATTTGTCGAGCCTAATGATACAGAAAACCTTTTTACAAGCAGTAATTATAGTATCAGCATTTTTTCTGATATGGTTTGGATTTTCCCAGCTCGATTTTATGAAGTTCTTCAAAGTAAAAGAAAGAACCGAAAATCTGGAACAAAAACTTGGCGATTTGATTTGGAATCAAATAGAAGATTCCGAAGATATTATTACTAATGATACTATTGTTAAATCATTGGACAAACTTATAAAACCTATATGTGATGCTAATGATATTGACCGCGATTCGTTAAAAGTACATATCGTAATAAAAGATGAAATCAATGCATTTGCGTTGCCAAATAATCATTTGGTGGTATACACTGGATTGATAGAAGATTGTAAACGACAAGAAGCATTACAAGGAGTTTTAGGACATGAGATTGCTCATATCGAAAACAAACATGTAATGAAAAAATTATCCAAAGAAATCGGCTATTCTGTATTACTCACCGCTGCAGGCGGAACAAAAGGAGGACAAATGGCACGTGAGATTTTGAAAACTCTTTCTTCATCTGCTTATGATCGATCTCTAGAAAAAGAAGCTGATATCACTAGTGTGGACTACTTGCTAAATGCGAATATTGATCCAAAACCTATGGCCGATTTTATGTATCAGATGGCACAGGATAGCAATATGGATAAAAGTATGTATTGGATAGCAGATCATCCTGAATCGGAGGAACGCGCCAAATATATTTTGGAATATATTAAAGGAAAGAAATTGGAAAGCAAAGCTACAATTTCTGAAAAAGACTGGAAAGATTTTCAAGAACTAGTTAAAAAGGAATAAAAAAGAGCAACTCATTGAGTTGCTCTTTTTTATTTACAGATGTTTTTCTTTACGTTCCAATTCCGCTTGAAATTCTTCCATAACAGGTTTCATAGTACTTTCAGGAATATCTGCAATTCTGATGTACATCAATCCATCAATAGCATTGTTAAATAGCGGGTCAACATTAAAGGCAACTAATTTTGCATTTTGCTTGATGTATTTTTTTATAAGAACAGGAAGCCTCAAATTTCCCGGTTCAAGTTCGTCAATTATTTTGTCAAATTTATTCAAATCAGCTTCCGCTTCATCGAAGATAAAATCTTTGTCAGCGTCTTTTAATTTTACTTTAAATTCTTTTTTTGGTTTAATATATTGCGCGATATAAGGGTCGTAATAATTAGATTTCATAAATTCAATCATTAATGATTTTGAGAAATCGGTAAACTGATTACTGATGCTCACACCACCAAGTAGGAATTTATGTTCCGGATAACGCAATGTTGTATGTATAATTCCCCGCCACAATAAGAACAAAGGCATTGGTTTTTGTTGGTAATCTTTAATAATAAATGCTCTCCCCATTTCAATAGATTGCTTCATCATATCGTGCAATTCAGAATCAAATCGGAATAAATCATTCAGATAAAAACCTTCCATACCGTATTTAGGAAAAATCTCAGAACCTAAACCCATTCTATAGGCACCAGCAACTCGTTTCGTTTCTTCATCCCACAAAAACATATGATGATAATACTGATCGTATTTATCTAAATCAATAGACTCGTTTGTGCCTTCACCTACTTCGCGGAAAGTAATTTCACGCAATCTTCCTATTTCATGAAGGATATTCGGAATTTTATGTGCTTCGGTAAAGAAAACTTCGTAGTTTTTGCTTTGAAAAAATCTGCAATCTGTCGCTCTCAACTTTTCCACTTCTTCTACCATTTTCTCATGATTGGCAGGGAAAACAATTTCTTTTGGAGTTTTTGGAGTTTTTAAGTTTAGGTTCAGATTTTGAGAGCTCAGCAACTTACTTTCTTCATTAAAAGAATTAGCCAGCATGTACGTTTTCTTTCTCAAAAATTCAGAGTATTCTTCGATACTTTTATGCTCATTTTGCTCAGCAACCGAAATAGGTTTTCCGATACGAACTTTGATTACTCTGTCTTTTTGTGTCAACAATTCCGAAGGCAATTTTGCAGTTCTCAGCGTTGGATTTATTTTAGATAACAAGTAGAAAAAACGACTGTTTTTGGCGTGAAAATAAATAGGCACTACAGGAACTTGAGCTTTTCGGATTACTTTTATCGCGCCTTCTTCCCAAGCTTTGTCAACAACTAATTTACCATCTTTATAGGTTGAAACTTCTCCGGCAGGAAACATTCCTAATGGTTTACCATCACTCAAATGTCGCAAAGTTTCCTTAATCCCAATCACGCTTGATTTAGCATCTTTACGATCTTCAAAAGGATTTACCGGCATGATATATTGTTTCATGGGCTCAATTCGGTGCAACAGAAAATTGGCTATAATTTTAAAGTCGGGCTCTCTTTCGAGCATCAGTTTTAACAAAAGGATTCCATCTATTCCACCTAACGGATGATTGGAAATAGTGATATAAGCCCCGTCTTTTGGTAAACGTTTAAAATCTTCTTCCGGAATTTCAAATTTGATTTGAAACTCATCCAAAATAGCATTTAAAAATTCTACTTCGCTTAAGTGTTTATTTCGGTCGTAGATTTTATTTAGGGTTGAAATTTTCAAAGCTTTCATTAGTAACCAACCGCAGAAAGTTCCGAAGACTCCGTACTTATCAGCGTTTATTGCTTTTGCAACTTCTTTGGCGGTGACTAAACCCATATATAATTTTGGTATTTGAGTAGGAAACAAAGATAGTAATTCTGATGAATTGAAGATTCAAGATTAACGATTTTTGAATTAAGATTTAAGTTCAGTTAAATGTTGATTTTTGAGTTAATAACTTCTGTAATCTTATATAGTAAATCTTTAATCTCAACTCATTTTTATTTACATTTGACACGAGGTCTTTTGACTGAACTGAACGAAGTTAATAACGCTTAACAAAATTTAATGAGAATTATTTCTTATAATGTTAACGGCATTCGTGCCGCTATTACCAAAGGATTTTTAAACTGGATTCAGCAAGCCAATCCTGATGTGATATGCCTTCAAGAAATTAAAGCTACACCTGATCAAATACCATTAATTGATGTGGACCTATCAGGTTTCCCTTATCATTATTGGTTTCCGGCACAAAAAAAGGGGTATAGTGGTGTGGCTATTTTGTGTAAAACCAAACCTAACAACGTAGTTTTTGGGACAGGAATTGACCACATGGATTATGAAGGCAGAAACCTTCGTGTTGATTTTGATGATTTTTCAGTGATGAGTTTGTATTTGCCTTCGGGAACAAATATTGACCGACTTGACCACAAATTCAAATACATGGATGATTTTCAGCAATATGTTGATGAATTAATTAAAGAAGTTCCGAATATAATTATATGTGGTGACTATAATATTTGTCATGAAGCGATTGATATTCACGACCCAATTCGAAACAAAACCGTATCCGGATTTTTGCCCGAAGAACGTGCTTGGTTGGATAAATTTATAAAAAGAGGTTTTATCGATACCTTCAGGGTTTTTAATAAAGAACCAAATAATTACAGTTGGTGGAGCTATCGCGCTAATGCCAGAGCCAATAATAAAGGTTGGAGAATCGACTATTGTCTGGCCAGTGAACCACTAAAAAACAGATTGACCCGCGCAGTCATTTTGCCCGAAGCCAAACATTCTGACCATTGTCCGGTTTTGGTTGAAATTGATTGAAGTAGTAAGAATTAAGTATCAAGTAGTAAGAATATAGAATAAAAAAATGATGAAAAAAGTAATTTTTAGTTTAGCCCTATTGAGTTTAATGTCTTCGTGTGTTTCCAAAAAAATCTATAATGATTTGGAAAATAAATACACCGATTTAAAAAAGGAAAACCGATTCTTAACAGATGAAAACGATGAACTTCGTAAAGCTAATTCCGAATTTGATTCGGTGAATAGAGCATTGACAGCAGAACGTGATCAACTCAAAGCCGACAGAGACAAATTGCAAACAGATTATACTGTAGCAAGCAATAATTTAAAAGCATTGCAGGATTCGTATGCTGCTTTGGAAAAAAATAGCAACGATGCCCTGGAAACAAATATGGCAAAAAACCGTGATTTGTTAGCGCAACTCAATGCTAAAGAAAAAGCATTGTCAGCTGAACAAGATCGATTGAATAAACTAAGTAGTGAATTGGCATCCAATACAAAAAGGTTAAACGAGTTAGAAAGCATGATTGCGGCTAAAGATGCCGCAATGAAAAAGCTGAAAGACACGCTTTCAAAAGCATTGAATGCCTTTGAGGGAAAAGGATTGACAGTTCAAATGAAGAATGGGAAAGTATATGTTTCTATGGAAAATAAATTACTCTTTCAAACAGGAAGCTGGTCTGTGGGTTCAGAAGGAAGAATTGCAGTTGTTGAGGTTGGAAAAGTATTGGCTCAAAATCCGGATATTACAGTCTTGATTGAAGGACATACCGATAACGATAAAATCCTTGGTAATATTGGCGGCGGCATCGAAAACAATTGGGATTTGTCAACCAAAAGAGCGACAGCGATAGTAAATATTTTGAGTGAAAATAACGGTGTCAGAAAAGAAAACTTAACGGCTGCCGGGCGTGGCGAATTTGCACCAATATTGAGCAATGATACCAATGAAGGCAAAGCTAAAAATCGTAGAATTGAAGTGATACTAACTCCAAAATTAGACGAGATTTCTAAAATGCTGAATGAGTTTTAAGAAAAAGGCAAAAGACATTAGGCATTAGCCATTAGTTTAAAGGTTTTGAGTTTTTTTCTTAGAACCTTTTTTTAAACGCTTCCAAAAAATGTGTTAATCAAACAGTTTGAACGCTAACAATATTTTACTTTTGTGCCAAATTTTTTTTAACTTCTAAGGATGAATTATACTACGTTACCAAATACCAATATAAAAGTCAGTAAAATTTGCCTTGGCACCATGACTTTCGGAGAACAAAACTCTGAGAGCGATGCCCATTCTCAATTAGATTATGCTATTGAAAAAGGAATTAATTTTATCGACACTGCCGAAATGTATCCGATTGCTGCTCGTGAAGCTACACTTGGAGAAACGGAAAGGTATATAGGAACTTGGTTAAAGAAATCGGGCAAAAGAGATGATTTGGTTATTGCTACAAAGATTGCCGGACCCAACAGAAAAATGGAATATATCAGAAATCCGTTAGATTTTTCAAAGAAAAGCATACACGAAGCAGTTGATTTGAGTTTAAAAAATCTACAGACAGATTACATCGATTTATATCAAATGCACTGGCCAGAACGTGTAATGAATATGTTTGGCCAGCGTGGTGTTTCCAAAATTGATACGAATTGGAAGGATAATTTTTTTGAAGTGTTGAGCATTTTCGACGCCTTAATCAAAGAAGGAAAAATCAAACATATTGGGGTTTCCAACGAAAATCCGTATGGTGTTATGAAATTCATCAGCGAAAGCGAGAAAAACAATTTGCCAAGAATTGTTTCTATTCAAAATCCATACTCATTACTGAACCGTTTGTACGAAGTAGGTCTTTCCGAAATAGGAATGCGAGAAAATGTTGGTTTATTAGCATATTCTCCATTAGGATTCAGCTTTTTGACAGGTAAACATTTGAATGGCGTTTTACCAAATTCACGCTTAGGATTATTTCCCCAATTTTCTCGATATTCTAATGAGAATTGCATCAGAGCTACAAAATTATATCAGGAATTAGCACAGGCAAACGGGTTGACTTTAACTCAAATGGCTTTGGCTTTTGTAAACCAACAGGATTTTGTGACATCTACCATTATTGGCGCCACAACTATGGAACAGCTTCAGGAAAACATTGCAGCATTTGAAACCGTTTTAAGTTCGGAAATCATCAATGAAATCAATAAAATACAGGAGTTAATACCTAATCCTGCGCCTTAATTATTCAACGATTAGTTTAGACTGATATTGATTTCCTGTTAAATCCTCCACGGCAATAATATACATTCCGCTTGATAAAGCAGTAATATTTAGAGAAGGAGTTGACTCGTTATTTTCGATTGTTTTAGTCAAGATCAATTTTCCAGTTAAATCAAAAATGTTCACTTTAGAAAGTGATGATTCTGTATTGTTTTTAATAAAGATTTCGGTCTTAGCCGGATTTGGATAAAAACTTAATCCATTTTTATTAAAATCATTCAGTCCAAGTGAGGAATCTATAATTTTATAGATTGTTCCATTTGAAATGCCAGCAACATATAGCTCGCCATCTTTATCTTCTCCGAATGTGCTAAAATTTCCTGTGAAAGAGGCCGTTGTTGTGACCACATTCGAGGTGTTTAAAGTCCGGATTTTATTATCGCAATAATCGGTATAAAAATATTTATTTGTAAAATTTGGATACCTACTTCCGGTGTAAAAATAACCACCAGTTATAGAACATCCAGTTGAATGATCGTACTGCGTCACAGGAAAAGTCATCGTGCCTATTGGAACACACCCCGTCGTATTATATGCTGAATTCCCTTCATAACAACGCCATCCAAAATTTAATCCGGTTGATAAAGGCGCGGTTACTTTATTTACTTCTTCTATGTTAAGTTGTCCTACATCGCCAATCCATAAATCACCGTTTACTCTGTTAAAAGTAAACTTCCAGGGATTACGCAAACCGTAAGCCCAGATTTCTCTTATACCAGCCGTTGATGCAAAAGGATTGCTTGGTGGAATGCCGTAGTTTAATGCGCCATCAGTTGTGTCAACATCTATTCGTAACATCTTGCCTAAAAATACTCGGGTTGGATTAGCGACATCAACGGTTAGATTTTGAGCATATCCGTTGGGATCACCACCGCTTCCGCCATCACCCATACCAATATACAAATAGCCATCGGGGCCAAATCTTATACAACCTCCATTATGATTAGAATAAGGTTGATCAATTGTCATTAAAATAGTTTCAGTTGTGTTGGCTATGTTTGGATTAGCAGAGACAGTGTATTTAGCAATAACGGTATCGCCAGCAGTATTAGTGTAATTGATAAAAAATGTTCCATTTGCTGCATAATTAGGGTGAAAAGCCAACCCTAACAACCCTTGTTCACTTCCGGAGCTTAATCCGCTTACAGTTAAAAAAGGAGTTGCATTAACGGTTCCATTAGAATTAAGAATTCTTATTAGACCTCCTTTTTGAACCACAAAAAGACGTGAATCATTTGCAGGGTGTGCAATATCAACAGGAGAAGAAAAACCGGTTGCAAAACTTTGTAAAGCAATAATTTGAGCAGAGGATAGTGTAAAAAAAAGTAAATTGATAAAAAGTATAATTTTTTTCATAGCAGGTTTTTTAATTAGCGTAAATTTAGAAATAAAAACTTTTAAATCAAATGGTTAAAAACAAACGAAATCAAGTAGGATTATTTTTCTTTATTTCTATTTAACCTAAAACTCAAACTCATCTACCGAAATGCTATCAGTCTTGGTATTTGTAGGGTTTTGTTTTAGAAAAAATTTTGCATCACCCGAAATTGTCATTGGAATATACTGGCCAATCGTATCATTTTCAGTCAAAATATTACGTCGCAACATCAGTTTAGTCAAGAAAGTATTTTGTTGCACAGCAAAAGGTTTTAAATGTTGTTGTGAGTCAAAACGGTACATGAATCCTTTCGGTCTCGGAATAATAGTCGCCAAAAACAAACATTCATTTAAGTTTAAATCTTCAGGTTTTTTCTGAAAATAAAACTGAGATGCTTCTCCAATTCCATATACATTCGGACCCCATTCGATGATATTGAAATATACTTCGAGCATACGCTCTTTTGAACTAATCCGGTTATTTTCTAAAATGTAAACCAACAGAATTTCTTCTAACTTTCTAGATAAAGTTTTTTCCCTATTTAAGAAAGCATTTTTCACTAATTGCATGCTAATAGTGCTTGCGCCTCGAGAGAATTTTTTGGTTCGTATATTTTTAACAATAGATTGTTTAAATGCTTCATTAATAAAGCCGCGATGTGTCATGAATGATGGGTCTTCACTTGTCAACACGCATTTTTGCAAATAAGGAGAAATTGCAGACAAGGGAGTATAATTCGGATTAGTTTCTCCAAGATAAATAGGTCTTTGAAGTTTGCCTTTATCAATAGCGCGATAGACAAATTCACCATTTATTTTATTCAAGTCGGCTTCGCCATATTTGGTAATTTTCAGCCCTTCGGGTTTGAGTTTACTTTCAAAAATAAGGTCATTTGTTTTGTGGTTATTGTATTCAAAATCCAATGTGTAATTAAAATTACCTTGTGTTTCCATACCTTCAAAATGATTGAATAATCCGGTTGGCAATGACGTTATAAAGTCTTGCGCTTTCATTTTTGGAATCTTTAATTTGAGGTTGTAAACCTTGTCTTTCTCATTAATATAAGTTAGAGAAGTTCCGCATTTGATTTTGTTTAATTGCACTGAAGAAGTGCTATCCAAAGTAATAAAACGTTCTCCAACTATCCAATGATAATCAAAACGTGCATTTTTTATAAACACATCTTTACTGGCAATTTTTGGGTGATTAACGAACAAATTTTTAATAGAAGAATTGCCTTCAATGTGTAATTCGCCACTTCTCATTGTTAAATTTTCTAAATTGAAATGAATGGATATAAAACCCGTTTTCAAATGGAATTTCTCGTCAAAATAGGGAATCTTGATAGTGTCATTTTTTGCATTGGCAAAAGTCAAATCGGCTTTTCTGTCTCTTGGATCCGCAAAACCATTAATGCTCCATTGTTGCGAAAACTTATCCGAAGTTACCTGAATTATAGTATTGAGTTTTTTATCGTTTAAAGCCAATTCATTAAAATCAAAAACCACTTTGTTGCCATTATCGTTTATTCTGAAAGCAAAGCCTTTGACTTGCATGTCAGTTGGAACCAAATCCAATAATTTAGTGGAAATACGGTTTAAAAGTTTCGCATAATTCACTTCAGCATTATCCTCTTTCTGTTTTTTAGAATGCAGAAAAGCGTCAAAATTGCTACCGCTTTTGGTTTTCACCAATTGAATAAATCCTTTGTTAATTTCTAGTTTTCCGAGTTGTATATCACCAATGAGTAATTTCCAAAAATTAACGCTTGTTTTCAATTCGCCTATACTTACTAAAGTGTCTTTTTGATGAGGAACCAGAGAAATGTTATGGAATTCCAAATTAGTCAAGCCATGAAATTCGGCTTTTTGGATAGTGAGATTGCATTGGTATTCGCGTTCAAGTTTGGAATCAATCCGATTAACGATTTTGTTTAGTATCGTATTCCGAAAAGCAAAAAGCATCACCAAACCCAACAGCAAAAAAACGCCAATTATTTTGAGAGAAAAGATTACTTTTTGTTTAGTTTTTTTCATTTCACGGTTTCAACATTAAATCCAATTCCGAGTACATTGGGAAGATAAGCTCCTTCAAAACCATGCGAAATGGTTACTTTATATAGTCCTTTTTGGAGTTTTGTTTTTTCTTTAATGGTATAGTTTGAATCGCAGACATCGCCTGCGCACTCGGCTAACTCTTTTCCTGAATTGTCTTTAATGGCTAAATCGATAGTTATCATTTCTTTATTACCATCCGGACTTTCAATACCAAATTTGATGGGAATAGTTGCAAATTGATAATCATAAACATGACTGAATTTAAAAACCAAATTATATAATTGATTATCATCAGTTACATCAACGTCAAAAACCTTTGCGTCTGAAATGTCAAATTCAAAAGTTTTTACATCTGATTTTTGCCAACGATTTTCTTCTCCGAAACTAGCATATTCTTTATATTCATTATGTTTAAAGCAGGAAGTTAAAATTATAAATAAGAATAGTAAGAGTGAAATCTTTGCTTTCATAATAGAATAGTTTTAGTTTAAATAAAACGATTTTTTTGGCTTTTATTGTATAGATGAAAGTTTACCCAAACAACTGCTCTACCACTTCTTCAATTTTGGAAACCAAAACGATTTTTATACCGGGAAACTTGGTGGCAATCTTATTGTATTTGGAAACAAAAATCGTAGAAAAACCTAATTTTTCAGCTTCCTGAATACGCTGCTCCACACGGTTAATTGGACGAATTTCGCCCGAAAGGCCAACTTCGCCGGCAAAACATACATCTTTGCCCACAGCAATATCTTCGTTAGAAGACAAAATAGCAGCTACGACAGCCAAATCAATCGCCGGATCATCAACTGAAATTCCACCGGTGACATTTAGAAAAACATCTTTGGTTCCGAGCCGAAAACCAGCGCGTTTTTCTAAAACAGCTAAAATCATATTCAGTCGTTTGGCATTGTAACCAGTTGTACTCCGTTGAGGTGTTCCATATACTGCAGTAGAAACCAAAGCCTGAATTTCTATCATCAAGGGGCGCATGCCTTCTAATGTAGACGCAATGGCAGTTCCTGAAAGTTCCTCTTCACGATGTGAAATTAATATTTCGGAAGGATTCGAAACTTCACGTAAACCGGAACCCTGCATTTCATAAATGCCTAATTCGGCAGTAGAACCAAAACGGTTTTTGAGTGAACGAAGTATTCGGTAAACATGATTTCTATCGCCTTCAAATTGCAAAACTGTGTCGACCATGTGCTCCAAAATTTTTGGTCCAGCTATGTTACCGTCTTTGGTAATATGACCAATCAAAATCACTGGAATGTTTGTTTCTTTGGCAAATTTTATTAACTCTGCCGTAGTTTCCCTAATTTGGGAAATACTTCCTGCGGTTGATTCTATATAATCGGTGTGTAAGGTTTGTATTGAATCGATAATTACAATATCTGGTTCGGTTTCTACTATATGCCGAAAGATATTTTGGGTTTTGGTTTCGGTTAAAATATAGCAATTGTCGCTATTCGGATTAATCCTTTCAGCGCGCATTTTGATTTGTTTCTGACTTTCTTCGCCGGAAACATATAAGGTTTTATAAGGTAATTTTAAAGAAATCTGTAACAGCAACGTACTTTTTCCGATGCCGGGTTCACCACCCAAAAGGATTAAGGAACCTGGAACAATTCCGCCACCAAGTACACGGTTCAATTCGCCATCGGTTGTGTTCATCCGCAACTCCTGAGTGGAATCGATTTCTTTTATTCTAAGCGGTTTTGAAACTCGTTTAGATTCTGTACTCGAAGGTTTCCAACTTGCTTTTTCTTCCTTTTGAATAATTTCTTCTGCAATGGTATTCCATTCTTTGCACGAATTGCATTGGCCTTGCCATTTGGCATATTGAGCCCCGCAATTTTGGCAAAAAAAAGTAGTTTTTACTTTAGACATTTATGCTGAATTTATTTTACTGCGTCAGTCGCTTTGCTCGTGTCAGGATTATTCTTGCTTTTTCTCTTCGGTTGATGGTGTGTCCGTTGGAGCTGAATCTGGGAGCGTTTATTCCTCAACAAGTTCATTTTTACCGTTCTTTAATTCGTCAGCTCTTTCAATCATCAAGTCTTTTGTCAAATCACCAATTTCTTCTCGTTGGTAAGCCATCATATACGATTTAACCGCTTTTGCGGTCTCGCCCTTTTTTTCATACATCTGTCCCAATTCATAATCGGCCAACATAGATTTAGGGTAATTTTTTTTAGCTAATTGTGCTAATTTTTCAAACTCAGGATAGGCTTTGTTTTTCAAGATGGCAGCTTCTATTGCTTTAAAATCATTTAAACGAATTGGTAGTTTTAGCGCAAAAGACTTTTCAAGCACATCGTACTTTCGAACTAAATAATCGACATATCCTGAAGTTAGCACAGCAATTTTTTCATTAAATTCAGTAGTTGAAATAGGTTGGTAAACAGAGAATATTTGGTACAAGGCAATTGGAATAGAATTCAAAACCAACGAATAATGAGAAGCTCCTTTGAAATCATCAAATCTGTAGTTGAGTGTTGGTTTGTTTATTTTTTTGGCAACTTCGTCTAAAGCTAAAATCCGGTTGCGCATTTTTTTCATATCGCCATCGCCTGAAGAATGATAGTAAAAAATTGGTTTTTGAATGGCTGCTAATCTATCCGGAAGTTGTTCTTCCATTCCTTTTGGAAGTTCAGGACTCATAGAAATATAGGCGTCAAAAAGCGGAACGTCTTTGTATAGATAACAATTTAAAAAGCCTGCTGTAGTGTCTAATCCGGCAATCATTTTAAATGGCGCGGTTCTGTATTTTTTTTCTATATATGGTAATAATTCCAAACCAATAAACTCAAAGAAAGCTTCTCCTTTTTCTGTTGGCAAACCATTTTCTTGGTCAACAGCACAGTCGGTTTCGCGCTCGTTATTTTTATTTTGAGAAATCCCAACAATAATAATTTCAGGCAAATCGTCCCAATAATTACCATAACTCAATGCCCCTTTGAAAGCATCAAAAAGAAAATCGCCATCCAATAAAACTAAAACAGGATATTTTTGGTTTGGATGTTTGTCGTATGAAGGCGGCAAGCCAATGGTAATTTCGCGGTCTTCGTTTAGTTTTTTTGACGATATAGTATCGGTAACTTTTTGAGAAAAAATAGGGTTGGAACAAATGAAAAATAGAAACAGGATAATTTTTTTCATGATAGTAGGATTGGTTAGAATAGAATGGTTGTTAAATTGACTTGCAATATAACAAAATTATTTATTTCTATTTAAAACTGGAAGCAAAACATAGGAAATCAAACCGAGTAGAATGGTCAAAATAGTTTGTGATGTCCAAACCAGCCATCCAAAAGCGGTTCCAACATCATTTGTAATTCCGTAAAGTGAAAAAATCAAAGCAATGGAGAAAGGATAAGCGCCTAACCCGCCATTAGAAAAGCCAACAGCTAGACTGCCAAAAATGAAGCCCATAATTACAATGTCAAAATTGATTTCCGAAGTTTCAGGAAGAGCAAAAACGGCTACATAAAACATCATTAAATAAGAGAACCATATAAAAAATGAATGAAAAATATAATTCCATTTGTTTTTCATTTTATAAACAGTAGTTATTCCTTCAACTAATCCGGACAATTTTTTCTTTAGTTTTAAGATTATTTCCCATTCGGCATAAATCCATATCAGGATAAATACAAAAAATAAAAATACCCCAACAATAGCTGTTAAAATCAAAGATTGAAAGGATACATTTTCATTCAAAAGGAATAGATAAATTTTATCAAATTGAGAAACAAATCCAATAAAAACAAAGAGGAAAAAGATAAGCAAGTCAACAATTCTTTCAGCTACGATGGTTCCAAATGCTTTGTCGAATGGAACATCTTCGTATTTTTTCAATAAAGCAGCACGCGAAATTTCGCCTGAACGAGGAACAGTCAGATTGACTAAATAAGAAACACAAACCGTAAAAAAATTGTTAGAAAACTTAGTTTCGTAGCCCAAATGGTTTAATGCAAACTTCCAACGATAAGCTCTCGACCAATAACCTAAGCAGGCAATTACTAACGACAATAAAATAAAGTAGTAGTTTGCTTTTTCAAAACTAATTTTTATATTATCAATTTCCTCTGCCGTTAATGTGGTATATTGATAGTATATAATCCCGATTCCTATTAAAAGAGGAATGAGAACCGTCAACCATTTACGGATTTGTTTTTTCAAGAGTTTTTAGGTCAGGGAATTATTAGTTTCATTTGGAAAAACCAACCAAGGTTTGAATCCTTTTGCTTCTTCAAAATCCATTAAAGCATAGGATATAATGATAATAATATCACCTTTATGAACTTTTCTGGCGGCTGGACCATTTAGTGTAATATCGCCCGAATTTTTGATGCCTTTGATAACATAGGTTTCAAAACGTTCGCCATTATTGATATTTACAATGGAAACTTTTTCGCCTTCAATAAGGTTTGCCGCTTCCATTAGGGTTTCATCAATAGTGATACTGCCAATATAATTTAAATCGGCTCCGGTAACTTTTACCCTGTGAATTTTAGATTTTACTACTTCAATTTGCATGGCTCAAAAGTAAATTAATTTAATGAAATCGTATCAATCAATCTGATTTTGTTGACAAAAACTGCGATGAAGGCACGGTATTTTTTTGTTTTGTTTTTTCGGATACAAGGTAATAGGGTTGTTTCGTCTGCAATTTCAAAGTATTCTAATTCGAAACGGTTTTGTTTTTCAAATGTTTTTAAAACAAACTCGTAAACTGCTTCAGCCGATTTTGTTTTAAATAAATTCAGTGCTTGAGATAGAGTTTTATATATAATAGCGGCTTCTTTTCGTTCAGCAACTGATAACCTTTCGTTACGCGAACTCATGGCTAAACCATTGGATTCTCTGTAGATTGGACAGCCAACAATTGTCACAGGGATTTTCAATTTTTCAACCATTTTCTTTACAATTTGCAATTGCTGAAAATCTTTTTCGCCAAAGTAGGCGTTGGTAGGTTTTACTATATCAAAGAGTCGTTTTACGATAGTTCCAACGCCATTAAAATGTCCTGGACGAAACTTTCCTTCCATTTGATTTTCCAAACCATCAAAATCGAAATGCTCAGAAACCATCTCACCTCTGTAAATATCCTCAACACTTGGTGCAAACACAATAATATCATCAGAAATAGTTTTTATTTTTTCGATGTCTTTGTCCAATGTTTTAGGGTATTTTGCCAAATCTTCAGCATTGTTGAATTGTGTAGGATTGACAAAAATACTTACCACAACTATAGCGTTATGTTGACATGCTTCAGTTAGTAACGAAAGATGTCCTTCGTGAAGCGCACCCATTGTAGGCACAAAACCAACAGACGTTTCTTTATTTGAAATAGAATTAAGATAGGATATTAATTCGTTTTGAGTGTTAAAAAGGAGCATTAGCTTTCAGTAAATGAGTTGCAAACTTACCATTTTCATAAATAACTCCATAAATTTTTGTACTTTTGCCTGTTTTTTATTGCCAATAAATAAAGTAGATTAGATTATGGAAGATAAGAGGATATTGTATGTATCATCTGAAGTGGTGCCTTATTTGGCTGAAAATGAGGTTTCTTTACTGTCGTATGATGTTCCGAAAATGATAAATGATCAAGGCGGACAGATTAGAATTTTTATGCCAAGGTATGGCAATATTAATGAAAGAAGGCATCAGTTACACGAAGTAATTCGTTTGTCGGGAATGAATCTGGTAGTGAACGATTTGGATATGCCTTTGATAATTAAAGTAGCGTCTATCCCAAAAGAGCGAATTCAAGTTTATTTTATAGATAATGACGAATATTTCAAGAGAAAAGCCACTTTCAGTGATGAAGAAGGGGTGCTTTACCCTGATAACGATGAAAGAGCTATATTCTTTGCTAAAGGAGTTGTAGAAACCGTTAAAAAATTAAATTGGGTGCCTGATATTATTCATGTTCATGGTTGGATGGCGAGTTTATTGCCAATTTATATGAAACATTATTATAAAGATGAAGCCTTATTTTCAGAAACAAAGATTGTAACTTCAGTGTATACCCAATCATTTGAAGGAAGTTTAGATGCTGAAATGATAAACAAAATTAAGTTTGACGGAGTGCCTCAAGATGCTATTCAGGAGTTAGAATTACCTAATTATGAAAACCTTATTAAGGCAGCGATTAAACATTCTGATGGTGTAATTATTGCCTCTGAAAATGTGTCGGTAAGTTTAACAAAATTTATACAGTCTTCAGAAAAACCTTTTTTAACTTTCGCCTCTAAAGATAAATTTACTGAAGCTTATACGAACTTTTATAAAAGTATGCTTTCCTAAGAAATAGAAATTTTATGTACAAAAAATCATTTTTACGCCCAATTTTAATTGTTAGTTTAATAACTATAATTTTTGCCTCATGCGATAAAGATTTTAACGAATTAGGCACTGATATTGTTGGTGATGACCACTTTGGTTTTGAAGTCGACAGCACCTTAACCGTAAAAGCATTCAATCAAAAACTTGGTCCTATTGCCTCAAATAACTTGCCTATAAATCCACTTGGGTTCTATTCGAATCCTGCTTTTGGAACTACGCAAGCTAACTTTGTAACTCAAGTCGAACTCTCTACTTTAAATCCGGTTTTTAACAATACAGATACCGAACTTTATGAAGATCTCCCGGTTATCGATAGCGTAATTTTGGACGTTCCGTATTTTAAAACGCTGAAATCAACAAATTCTGATAATACTAATACATATAGGTTAGATTCAATTTTTGGAGCTACTCCATATGATAAAGATACTCCTTCAACAAATAATTCAAAGTTTAAGTTGAGCGTTTATCAATCTAATTATTTTTTGAGAGACTTGGATCCTGATCAATCTTTAGCGGAGCAACAATTGTTTTATTCGGATCAAAATAATCTGATAGACAATAATAAAATTCCGGTTTTGTTAAATAATGCGCCTCTTACAGACCCGCCTGGCGATCAAGAAGGAACCCATAATGCTGATGGCCGTGAAAACGAACAGTTTTATTTTGACAAAAGGGAGCATAAATTAACAACTTATGAATCTGATGGGGTTACCAAAAAATATACAAGATTCGCGCCTTCAATGCGATTGCATCTAAGATCGGATGTTTTTTATGATAAAATTTTAAACGCACCAACAGGTCAATTATCTAGTAATGCAATTTTTAAAAATTATTTTAGAGGGATTTATTTAAAAGTTGAAAACGGAAATCCCGGCAACATGGCTATGATTAATTTCAAAGTAGGAAAAATTACGATTTATTACAAAGAAGATAAAATAACCAAAGACAATCCAGCAACTACTACAATAAACGAGTACAAACTAGAAAGAGTAAGTAAAACCTACCCTTTAAATTTTAACGGAAATACTATAAGTTTGTTGGAAAACTCTAATGAGAATTTCGACTATTTGAATGCTGCCAATAATAGTACCCAAGAAGCTTCGAGACTCTATTTAAAAGGTGGTGAAGGAGCAATGTCAGTTATAGATTTGTTTGGTTCAACCGATTTAAAGGGATATACTTTAAATACTGCTTTTAATGAAAATCTTCCTGTAAGTCCAACTAATACTAAATACATTGTAAACAACATTCCAAATGGTATTTCGGATGAGATTGACCAAATTAAAATTGATGGGTGGTTAATTAATGAAGCCAATCTTACTTTTTATGTAGACAATTCAGCTATGTCGAACTTTTCTCCAGCAACTCCTGAAGCCCAACCAAAAGAACCAAATCGTATTTTTTTATATGACTTAACAAATAAAAAGGTCTTGATTGATTATACATTAGATTTCACAAGTAATGCTAATTTTCCAAAATATAGTAAATTTATACATGACGGTATTATTCAGTCCCAAAATGTGAGTGATGGAAGAGGTGCTAGAGGGAAAAAATATAAAGTAAGAATAACGAATTACGTAAGGAATTTAATTAAAAATGATTCAACTAATGTTCGTTTAGGGTTATCAGTAACTGAAAATATTAACAATGTTGGTTTTTCGAAACTAAGAACGGCAAACAGCAACTTTAGTAGCGCTCCCTCTATGTCGGTAATGAGTCCATTGGGGACTATTTTATATGGAACAAGTCCGGTTGTTCCTGATGGGAAAAAATTGAAACTTAAAATTTATTATACAAAACCTGATTAATATTTAATTTTATGTGCGGAATTGTTGGTTATATCGGATTTAGAGAAGCTTACCCAATTGTAATTAAAGGGTTAAAACGATTAGAATATAGAGGTTATGATAGTGCTGGGATAATGCTATATGCCGACAATCAAATTAAAATTGCCAAAACCAAAGGAAAGGTCTCTGACCTAGAAGATAAATCGAAGGAAATGGTTTCCTCTATGGCTACAATTGGAATGGGACACACTCGTTGGGCTACTCATGGTGTGCCAAATGATATCAATTCTCATCCGCATGTTTCAAATTCAGGAAACATAGTAATTATTCATAACGGAATTATAGAAAATTATGAACCGTTAAAAAAAGAATTACTAAAAAGAGGGTACTCTTTTACTTCGGATACAGATACTGAAGTATTAGTAAACTTAATAGAAGACGTTAAAAAGAAAGAAAAAGTAAAACTTGGAAAAGCAGTTCAAATTGCATTAAACCAAGTAGTTGGAGCTTATGCCATTTGTGTTTTTGATAAAGCAAATCCGGATGAAATTATAGTAGCCAGATTAGGAAGTCCAATAGCAATAGGAGTTGGAGACAAAGAGTTTTTTATTGCATCTGATGCCTCTCCATTTATCGAATATACGTCTAACGCTATTTATCTTGAAGATGAAGAAATGGCAATCGTTAGACTTCACAAACCTCTGAAAATTAGAAAAATTAAAGACGACTCTTTGGTTGACCCATACATTCAAGAACTTCAAATGAACTTGGAGCAAATTGAAAAAGGCGGTTATGACCATTTCATGTTGAAAGAAATCTATGAGCAACCTAATGTAATCAAAGACACCTACAGAGGAAGACTTTTGGCCAATCAAGGGATTATCCAAATGGCTGGTATTGAGGATAATTTAGAAAAATTTCTTCATGCCGAAAGAATCATTATTGTTGCCTGCGGAACATCATGGCATGCCGGATTGGTTGCTGAATATGTAATAGAAGAATTTGCAAGAATATCCGTTGAGGTTGAATACGCTTCAGAATTCAGATACCGAAATCCAATTATAAATAAAAATGATCTTGTGATTGCCATATCACAATCCGGAGAAACAGCTGATACTTTAGCCGCAATTAAATTAGCCAAAGAAAAAGGGGCTTTTGTTTTCGGTGTTTGTAATGTTGTGGGTTCTTCCATTTCAAGAGAGACTAACGCTGGAGCTTACACTCATGCTGGACCTGAAATTGGTGTAGCATCAACGAAAGCTTTTACCACACAGATAACCGTATTAACAATGATAGCTTTGCGCTTGGCAAAAGCCAAGGGGACGTTATCAAATTCAGATTTTCATCTTTATTTGCAAGAATTAGAAGTTATACCTGAAAAAGTAGCTGAAGCATTGGCATCAACTAACGAAATGGCAAAAGAAATAGCAGCTAAATTTAAAGATGCTACTAATTGTCTCTATTTAGGTAGAGGTTATAATTTTCCAGTTGCTTTGGAAGGCGCATTAAAACTTAAAGAAATATCATATATTCACGCTGAAGGTTATCCTGCAGCAGAAATGAAACACGGACCAATAGCCTTAATTGATGAGCAAATGCCCGTAATTGTTATTGCCCCAAAACAAGGGCATTACGACAAAATAGTAAGTAATATCCAAGAAATAAAATCAAGAAGCGGAAAAATTATTGCTGTGGTTACCAAAGGCGACACACAAGTAAAAGAATTAGCCGATCACGTTATTGAAATTCCGGAAACTTCAGATGCTTTATCGCCATTAATTACTACCATTCCATTACAGTTATTGTCCTATCATATCGCTGTCATGAGAGGATGCAATGTAGACCAACCAAGAAACTTGGCAAAATCGGTTACTGTGGAGTAGGTTTCAACGGGTTCTATTTGATTTTTTGCTTTACGTCCAGCTTTTGGTGGTGTTACAGAAACACGTGACGTCTTCATATTTACATCATTCCCTTTCTGAATAAAAACTGGAATTTTAAAAAATATCGTTAGAATATGTATCATTTGATTAGTGTCATATTCTACCGATATTTTTTCTATTATAAGTTTTAGTAGTTCCTTTTTTGATGGTTCTGAAAGCTCTCGATTACCATTCATTTCAGCACTGAATCTATCAATCCAATCGAACCATTGCTCATCATTACCAAGTTGTTTTAATGTGTT
>NZ_JBMOGQ010000020.1:0-26085 GCF_049318325.1 Flavobacterium sp.
TTTAATTTATTCTTACTTCCCACAAACTTAATTTTTTGCTAAAATTAAGAAAATATAAACTATCCAAAATCTTTTTTAATTTGCAATGTTAAAAGCGTAATTTCACTACTTGAAAAATTCTGTAAAAAATATTCTTGTTGCTCCGTTAAATTGGGGCTTAGGTCATGCTACACGATGTATTCCTATTATTCGCGAATTGGAAAAAAACGGGTTTACACCCTTACTAGCTTCCGATGGTGTGGCTTTGCAACTGCTTCAAAAAGAATTTCCACATTTAAAATCGTTGGAATTGCCTTCTTATGAAATTGAATATACCAAAAACGGCGAAGATTTTAAATGGAAACTTATCAAAAACAGCCCTAAAATGATTGAAGCTATTTTTGCTGAAAAGAAAATAGTCAAAAAATGGATTGCCGAATTCGATTTACAAGGTATTATTTCGGATAATCGTTTAGGAGTTTATAGTAAAAAGATTCCGAGTGTTTTAATTACGCATCAACTCAATGTATTGTCTGGAAAAACAACATGGATTTCTAGTAAGTTACACCAATATTTTATTAAAAAATTTACCGAATGTTGGATTCCGGATAAAAAAGAAAACCAAAACCTGACTGGGAAACTTGGGCACTTGAAAAACAGCTCACTAAATCTAAAATATCTTGGTCCGTTAAGTCGATTAGAGAAAAAAGATTTGCCAATTAAGTATGATTTGATGGTTATTCTTTCAGGGCCGGAACCGCAGCGGACTTTTTTGGAACAGAAACTTAGTAAGGAAATTCTATCGTTTAAAGGGAAAACACTTTTCATCAAAGGCATAATTGAATCTGAACAAAAAATAGATCAAGACGATAATGTGACTTATTATAATTTCATGACTTCGGCAGAAATTGAAACCGCTTTTAACGAAAGTGAAATAGTGCTCTGTCGTTCTGGTTATACTACTGTAATGGATTTGGCGAAATTGCAAAAAAAAGCATTCTTTATCCCAACGCCGGGACAATTTGAGCAGGAATATTTGGCAAGAAGATTAAAAAGAAATGGCTTTCTTCCTTACGCAAAACAAGATGATTTTAAAATAGAAAATTTATCTGAAGTTTTGGAATATAGAGGTTTGCCAAAACTTATCAAAGAAATTGACTGGAAACAATTATTCGTGCTTTTCGAGCGTGAATGAAAATTCAGAACCATTCCCAAATTCACTTTCTACATAAATTTTCTCGCCGTGTGCTTCGATTATGTGTTTCACAATGGAAAGTCCTAGACCGGACCCGCCTTCACTTCGTGCGCCGCTTTTATCAACTCTGAAGAAACGTTCAAAAAGTCTCGGAATATTTTGTTTTTCAATTCCTTCTCCGTTATCTCTAATTCTTACAATGATTTTATCATCCACTAGATCTTCAATTGTCACTTCAGTTGTTCCGTTTTCTTTACCGTATTTTATGGAATTCATTATCAGATTTGAAAGCACTTGTTGTATTTTTTCCTGATCGGCAAAAACATTTATTGCTTTGTTGTACTTACTATCAAACATTAGTATGATATTCTTTTTATCTGCAACCATTTCGAGCAAATCGAAAACACTTTGCACCAAATCAACAATGTTAAACTTTGATAATTCAAGGTTAACATCGCCCATTTCGAGTTTGGAAATCATGTCCAAATCTTCCACTATATAGACTAGTCTTTCTACCCCTTTTTCAGCTCTTTCCAAATATTTTTTTCGTATTTTTTTATCATCCATCGCTCCATCAAGCAAAGTTGATAAATAACCTTGCACCGTAAACAAAGGAGTTTTAAGTTCGTGAGAAATATTACCAAGAAATTCTCTTCGGTATTCTTCACGCACTTTAAGCGTTTCTATTTCGAGTTTTTTATCGGTAGCAAATTTTTTAACTTGCTTAGTTAAGGTTTCCATGTCGGTAGTAACTGGATGACTTCGAAATGACGTAGATTCTAAAAGTGAAACATCGTCATAGATTTTTTTAACTCTTCTGTATATAAACCGCTCAACGCGATATTGGATAACAAAAAAGGAAAATATAGCAATCGAAACTGCAAAAACAAGTATAATTGACAATGAAAATTCATGGAAAACCCATAACAAAACAGCAAGAAAACTTGTAGAAAAAGCAGTAATATAGGATGTTGAAACTAAAGCAAACCTGTAGGTTTTCTTGAATTTAATTTTCATTTACACTTCTAATTTATAGCCAACTCCTTTGATGGTCTTAAATAAATCATCCCCAATTTTTTCACGGAGTTTTCTAATATGAACATCTATAGTTCTACCTCCTACGATGACTTCATTACCCCATACTTTATCTAAAATTTCTTCACGTTTGAAAACTTTTCCAGGTTTTGAAGCTAAAAGATAGAATAGTTCGAACTCTTTACGAGGAAGAACAATTGCTTTATTGTCTTTAATGATTTTATATTCTTCTCTATTTATTTCTATGCCACCAACATTAAGTGTTTCTGAAGTATGTTCATCACTTTTTAATCGACGAAGTAATGCTTTGACTTTACTTACTAATAATTTTGGTTTGATAGGTTTGGTGATATAATCATCGGCCCCTGCGTCAAAACCAGCTACTTGAGAATAATCCTCACTTCGTGCCGTTAAAAAGGTAATGATTACGCTACTCAATTCTGGCAATTTTCGAATGTTTTCACAAGCTTCGATGCCGTCCATTTCGGGCATCATCACATCCATGATAATGAGTTGTGGCATCTCTTTTTTTGCTTTGGCAATAGCTTCTTTTCCGTTAGTAGCGGTTACAATTTGATACCCTTCTTGAGAAAGATTATATCCTACTATTTCCAGGATATCCTGCTCATCATCTACTAGTAAAATCTTGATGTCTTTTTTTTTCATAAGTGGACACAATTGTGTTTTGAATGTAAATGTAAAGATAATACAAAATGATTTGATTTTTTAGAATGGACTTAACTGTAATTTAATCTATTAACAATTTAGTAATGATGAAAGAACAAAATGGTAATGCTAATGTAACGCACCCTTGTATATTGCGCTCGTTCCTTTGTACCAATATAAAATACCCTCAATCAAATTAAATTTACATTGATTTATACTTTTTTACTTGAAAAACTTCTTGTTTTTTTGCAAAATCCGAGCCGAAGATGAACGGTGCAATGATAAACAACGGAACTATTAGAGTAACGTTAACAGATAAAGATTTAAATAATGATAGTTTGCCTTATCAGATGATAGGGCAGAACTATTTGCGGTAATTACTGAAACTACAACAGCTAGAGGAAATGGATCTGCCATTCCATCATGGGCAATAGGTTGGACAACAGGATTGTAATAAATTTGATTAAATATGTTAAAATATCCCGAGTTTTTCGGGATATTTTTTTTTGGTACACTATTTGAAAAGTTTTTTATATATATTTGTAACAACCAAATTGAAGTCATGGTAAAAAATTACTTTATATTAATCCTATTACTTATGTTTTCCCTTGTTGGCTTTGCCCAAGAAGGAAAGCAACCTAGCGAAGTTCTTGGCTTTTATCCTAATCCTGTTAGTAGCGGAAAAATTTACATTACCTCAAAAACTTCTTTAGATAAAGAAATCACAATATTTGATGTTCTTGGAAAAAAAGTGTTACAAACTACTATTTCATCCCGCGAATTGAATATTGCGACTATCCCCCCTGGTGTTTACATCATAAAAATTACAGAAGGAGACACAACCGCCACTAGAAAACTAATTATCAGATAGTTTACTCCCTTTAAAATAATTAAAATTTAATCATTTTTTTACTTTCTTTTATTCTACAATGCAAATTTGTATTTATATTTGTAGACTAATTAAATTTTAAAAAAAAATGAAAAAAATTTACTCTTTGTTATTACTAGTGATTAGTTGCACTTCTTTTGGACAAACTATTTACTCAGAAAATTTTGGAACTCCTACAGGAACAACATTAATTTCAGCATATAGTGCTGGTACAGCTCCTGCAACATTTCAAAACTCATCACCAATTGTTTATACTGGCTCTGCTGATATTAGAATAACCGGTGTTTCTTCTGGTTATTCTGGAGCTTCTGGTAACGGTAATGTGCTAATTAATGCAATTGCTGAATTCATTCAAATTGATAATATTAACACTTCCGCTTATTCTACTTCTAATCTTCAACTTTCTTTCGGAATCAATACACCAACTGCGGTAACTAATCTATTAACTGTAGAAGTAAGTACAAATGGCACTACATGGACACCTGTTACTTATACACCATCGGGAATTAATTGGACTTTGGCTACAATTACTTCTGGGATTCCATCTTCAACAACTCTTTCAATTCGTTTTACATCAACTACTGCGTTACAATTCAGACTTGATGATATTAAAGTTGTTAATTTCAATCCGACTTGCACTTTAGTTCTTTCTACTCCTACTGCTGTATGTAGCGCTATAACTTTAGGAATTGATACATACACAGTTACAATTCCATACACAGGAGGAACCGCTGGTGCCTATACTTTCACACCATCTTCAGGAACAGTTGGCGGAGATAATCCTGCTACTGTTCCGGCTGGAAACATTGTGGTTAGTGGCATTCCTGAAGGAACTGGATTTACTTTAAATATCACAAAAGGTTCTTGTTCATTTGATGCAACTGCAGTTCCTCCTCTAGAATGCAAACCAGCAAGTGCTTTGCCATACTACGAGCCATTTGCCTATGCAGAAGCAAGCTCTCTTGGTTCTAGTCAACAATGGTCAAATGTAAATACTGGTGACAATATTATTGTTGCCGGCGGAAATTTATTACCAGCATACTCTGGTTTAAATCCTAGTACTACTGGATATGCCATTTTTGATGGAGCCGGAATTGACTGTTCTTCAGCTTTTACTTCAACAACTTCAGGAACTATATACTATTCATTCATTATGAATATCAATACGATGGCTGGTGTTACTGATGTTAATGGAGGCTATTTTGCTACATTCGGTTCAGGCTCTTCTACTTTTGGCGGAACTTTATGGACTAAAAGAGTTGATGATGGAGTTTACAACCTTGGACTGGAGGTAAGAACTGGAACTGCTGCAAATACAACGTGGACTAATGATGCTTATACTGCAGGACAAACTGTTTTTGTGGTTGTAGGCTACACATTTGGCGATCCTAATACAGCCTCTGATGATACCGTTAACCTTTGGGTTAACCCAACTATCAACGGAGCACAACCAGCGGCAACAATTACTGACACACATACAGGAACAGATTTAACTTCTATCTCTAACTTCATCTTAAGACAAGACAGCGCAACCGAAACTCCATCTATGAGCGTTGACGAATTAAGAATCGGAACTACATGGGCTCAGGTTACTAATGGTACATTGGGAACAAACCAAAATACAATTGCCGGTTTAAGAATGTATCCAAACCCTGTTTCTAACGGAACATTATTCATCGAAACTTCAGCAAACGCTGAAAAATCAGTAACTGTTTTTGACGTTTTAGGAAAACAAGTTTTAAACACTACAACTACTAACAATACAATCAATGTTGCTAGTTTACATACTGGAGTTTATATTGTAAACATTACTGAAGAAGGAAAAACAGCTTCAAGAAAATTAGTTATTAAATAATTAATTTTTTAATGATATCTAAAAGCTCTAACGAAAGTTAGGGCTTTTTTATTTTCATTACTTTTGCATTCATTCTGAACTTGTTTCAGAATCTCAATATATGATTTCTGACCAAGACATATTTACCATTTCCTCCCATAAGCAATTTGAAAAAATAGCTTTGAAAGTCTTTCGTTTTCAATACGAAAACAACTTGGTTTATAAAGAGTTTTGTGATTTTTTAAAAGTGGAAAAACAATCCGTAAAAACACTACAGCAAATTCCATTTCTGCCGATTCAGTTTTTTAAGAATCATAATGTGGTTTCGAATACAAATGAAATTCAGGAAACATTCACCAGCAGTGGAACAACCGGAATGATTGCCAGCAAGCACTTGGTTACTGACGTTTCTCTATACGAACAAAGCTATCGAAACGCCTTTTCTGAATTCTACGGAAACATTGAAGATTATGCAGTTTTGGCTTTGCTTCCATCCTATTTAGAGCGCAGTGGTTCGTCTTTAATTTATATGGTAAAAGATTTAATCGAACTTTCCAATAATGAACACAGCGGCTTTTATCTTCATAATTATGATGATTTAATTAGCAAACTTGTTGAGTTAGATAATGCTGGACAAAACATACTCCTCATTGGGGTAACTTATGCTTTATTGGATTTAGTGGAGAAACAAAAATACGAGCTAAAAAACACCATAATTATGGAAACGGGCGGCATGAAAGGAAAACGAAAAGAATTGATACGCGAGGAATTACATGAAATCTTATGTGATGGTTTTGGTGTTCAAAATATCCATTCTGAATATGGTATGACTGAACTTTTATCACAGGCCTATTCTCTTGGCAACGGAATTTTCGAATGTCCGGCTTGGATGCAAATCTTAATCCGCGATACCGAAGATGCTATGACTTATGTATGCAATGGGAAAACCGGCGGAATTAATGTTATTGACTTAGCCAATATCAATTCGTGTTCTTTTATTGCTACACAAGATTTAGGTAAAAAATATCCCAATAATTTCTTCGAAGTATTGGGACGTTTTGACAATTCTGATATTCGTGGGTGTAACCTGATGTTTATTTAACTCGTATCACAAAATAATTTTTCTTTCCGCGTTGCAATAATACAAACTGATTGTTAATCAAATCTTTTGAAGTCAGTTGAAATTCTTCTGTTACTTTTTCTTTGTTAACCGAAATCGAATTCTCTGCCAAAGCACGTCTCGCTTCACCATTTGATTTCAAAAATCCTGATTTCTCATTTAGCACATCCACAATGTTAATTCCTTCTGAAATGACATCTCTTGAAATTTCCGCTTGCGGAACGCCATCAAAAACTTCTAAAAAAGTAGCTTCGTCTAAAGTTTTCAAATCATCAGCCGTAGCATTTCCAAACAAAATATTCGATGCCTGAATCGCTTTATCCAATTCTGCTTTTCCGTGAACTAATATCGTAACTTCTTCGGCCAATCTTCTTTGTAATACACGTAAATGGGCCGCTTCCTTATGTTCTGCAATCAAAGCATCAATAATGCCTTTATCTAAAAACGTAAAAATCTTAATGTATTTCTCCGAATCTTCATCGGAGGTATTTAACCAAAACTGATAGAATTTATAAACCGAAGTCTTATCAGCATCCAACCATATATTCCCACCTTCTGATTTGCCAAATTTTGAACCGTCTGCTTTTGTAATTAATGGCGTTGTTAAGGCAAATGCCTTAGCTTCGGTATTCGGATTCATTCTGCGTACTAACTCAGTTCCAGTCGTAATATTTCCCCATTGGTCAGAGCCGCCCATTTGCAATACGCAATTGTAATGCTTGTGCAAATGATAAAAATCGTATCCTTGTATCAATTGATAAGTAAACTCCGTAAATGACATTCCGTCTCCGGCTTCACCAGACAAACGTTTCTTCACCGAATCTTTCGCCATCATATAATTAACTGTGATTCGTTTTCCAACTTCACGAGCAAAATCGATAAACGAAAATGACTTCATCCAATCGTAGTTGTTTACCATAATTGGTGCATTTGGTCCAGTTTGATTAAAATCTAAAAAGCGTGATAAAACGCTTTTAATTCCAGCCACATTTTTTGCCAATTGCTCCTCAGTAAGCAAATTACGCTCATCCGATTTTCCCGAAGGATCACCAATCATTCCGGTGGCACCACCAACCAAAGCAATCGGTTTGTGTCCAAAATTTTTCAAATGTAAAAGTAAAATAATTTGCACCATGCTCCCTATATGCAACGAATCGGCTGTTGGGTCAAAACCAATATATGCGGTTGTGACTTCCTTAAGAAGTTGTTCTTCGGTTCCCGGCATGCTATCCTGGTATAAGCCACGCCATTTTAATTCTTCTACAAGATTCTTCATGGTAATCAATTTGGAGCAAAGATAAACAGAATTAGGAATTTTGGAAGCGAATGGCTCGGGATTTATAAGCAATCCGTTTTCCTGCTTTACACAGTATCTTTTTGTCACATCGAGCGCTGTCAATGTGATATTTCACCTAAGACAAAAATGATACTTGTTGCAATCAGGGCTAAAAGATAGACTTAGTTTCTATTTGTAAACTCAAAAAAATCTCAAATCTTAATTCCTAATTCGTAAATTCGCTACATGATATTAGTCACAGGCGGAACAGGATTAGTCGGAGCACATTTGCTGCTTCATTTGGTTGAAAGCGAAGATTCAATTCGGGCAATTTACCGACAGGCTGATGCCATCAAAAAAACAAGATCTCTTTTCCAATTATATCAAAAAGAACATTTATTTACAAAGATAGATTGGGTTCTAGCTGATATCATAGATGTTCCCTCACTGCCTATTGCATTTAAGAATATTGATTATGTTTATCATTGTGCTGGTTTAATCTCATATGATCCAAATGATGAAGAGTTACTTCGGAAAATAAATATAGAAGGTACAGCCAACATTGTCAATTTTTGTATCGACAATAAAATTAAAAAACTCTGCCATGTGAGCTCAATAGCTGCATTAGGGGACCTTGCCTACCGGCAGGCAGGTTTATCTCATGAAAATGAGGTTACTGAAGATACTGAATGGAATCCAGAAGCTCCTCATAGTGATTATGCCATTTCAAAATATGGTGCCGAAATAGAAGTTTGGCGCGGACAACAAGAAGGCTTGGAAGTTGTAATTGTTAATCCAGGTGTGATATTGGGGTCAGGCTTCTGGAATCAGGGAAGTAGCTTGTTTTTCAGTGCTGTAAAAAATGGATTCCCATTTTATACAAATGGTTCTACCGCTTTTGTTGGCGTAACCGATGTTGTGAAAATTATGATTCAATTGATGAAAAGCAACATTTGTGGTGAACGCTTTACGATTTTGGCCGAAAACATTACTTTCAAAGAAATTATTTTTTTAATTGCTGAAAATCTTAAGGTAAATAAACCTAAAATTGAAGCAAAACCTTGGATGACAGCAATAGGTTGGCGATTCGATTGGTTTGTTTCTACTTTTTTTGGAACTAAAAGAAAGCTGTCGAAATACAGTGCAAATTCGTTACATTCATCCGATTATATATCAAATAAAAAAATAAAAAATCCCGAAGTTTCGGGATTGACTTTTGAGTTCCAAAGTATTGATAGCGTGATTAAAGAGGTGACTATTTTACAAAAATAATTACTGCACTTGTGGTGTATCCGAATTTAAAGTACTATTTGTATTAGGCTGAAAATCCTGACGATTTTTATTCCCATCGGCATCAATTTTCAAAGTTTCTTCACTCAGTTTTTCTTTAACTTTTTCAAACATCTTTTTATATTCATCAATATCAGAAGCATAATATTTATTGCTTTTAGAAAATTGAACGCTGTCTATTTTATATTTTTTATAAATATAATCGTATGCTATTTCACTTGTTATGCCACCATTAATGTTTTGAATTTTGATGGCTTCCAATAAAGAAATGTCATATAATATAGCTACCATTTTGTCTTTCTCAATAAGGTTTTTAGGCTTTTCAACCGAATTGCTATTGCAGCCGAAAGACATAATAATTAAACCAAAAAGCAACCATTTTTTTCTCATGCTTCAATATTTTTTAATAAGGAGTTCTTGAACCTACGGTTCATATTCAAATTTTTATCTGTCAAAAAGCAAACGCTTACCAACAGGAATCTCTTTTACTTTAAAATTTTGATAAACCAATTCGCCATTAACAAAAGTATGTGTAATTCTTGATTTAAAAGTATATCCCTCAAATGGCGACCAACCACATTTGGCCAGTATATTTTCTTTTTTAACACTCCATGGTAAACCTGGATTTACAATAACTAAATCAGCATAGAATCCTACTTTAATAAAACCCCGCTTTTCAATTTTAAATATCTTCGCTGGATTGTGGCACATTTTTTCTACAATTTTTTCTACCGAAATCTTCCCTTGATGATTAGCTTCAAACATTGCAACCACAGCATGCTGAACCAATGGCCCACCTGAAGGTGCTTTCGTGTATACTTGTTGTTTTTCTTCTAAAGTATGCGGTGCATGATCAGTAGCAATTACATCAATTCTATCATCCAAAAGGGCTTCCCAAAGTGCTTTTCTGTCATCAGAAGATTTAACAGCTGGATTCCATTTAATAAGATTGCCTTTAGTATCATAATCTTCATCCGAAAACCAAAGATGATGAATGCAAACTTCGGCCGTGATTTGTTTCTCTTCTAATGGAATTTTATTGGTAAATAAATCCAACTCTTTAGCGGTAGAAAGATGAAAAACATGAAGTCTGGCTCCAGTTCGTTTTGCTAAATCAATAATTTTTACAGTCGATTTATAGCAGGCTTCTACACTTCTGATTTCCGGATGGCATTTAACAGGAATATCATCTCCAAACTGTAATTTATATCGTTCTAAATTTTCTTTTACTGTTGTCTCATCTTCACTATGAACGGCAATTAATAATTTTGTGTTAGATAATATTTTTTCCAATGACTCTGAACTATCAACCAACATGTCGCCTGTTGATGAGCCAAGGAATAATTTCAAGCCCGCAACATTTCTTGGATTTGTTTTAAGAATTTCTCCTAAATTATCATTTGTTCCGCCCATCATAAATGAATAATTGGCATAGGATGTTTTGGCGGCAATTTGATATTTTTCTTCTAAAATTTCTTGGGTAACTGCATTTGGAACTGTATTAGGTTGTTCTATATAGGAAGTGATTCCACCAGCAACAGCGGCTCGGCTTTCAGAAGCAATGTCGCCTTTGTGAGTTAAACCTGGTTCACGAAAATGCACTTGGTCATCAATAGCTCCCGGAATTAAAAAGCTTCCTTCAGCATCAATAATTTTACAATTGGAAAGTTTTGGACTAATGCTTTCAGCGATTTCAACAATAAATTCGTTTTCAATCAAAACATCACCTTCAAAAATGGATCCTTCGTTTACAATTTTAGCATTTTTAATTAAAACGGTATTCATTTTATAATTGATTTAAAAACTTTTTAAGCCTCAAAGAAATAACTCCAAAAATAGCTTCCTTAATAATAGAACCACTCATTTTGGATTTGCCTTTTGTTCTGTCTGTAAATATGACTGGAACTTCCTGTATATTAAAATTTTTGGAGAAAGCTCTGTATTTCATTTCAATTTGGAAAGCGTAGCCAATGAATTCTATTTTATCTAAATTTATTTTTTCCAATACTTCTCGATGATAACAAATAAATCCGGCTGTAGCATCCATGATTTTCATTCCGGTAATCATTCGCACATAAATCGATGCAAAATAAGAAAGCAACACTCTACTCAATGGCCAATTTACCACATTTACACCTGTAACATAACGCGAACCAATGGCTACATCTGCACCGTTGGAATAACAGGCATCATAAAGTTTTACTAAATCATTTGGGTTGTGTGAAAAATCGGCGTCCATTTCAAAAATATAATCGTAATTATGCTTTAAGGCCCACTTAAATCCGTGAACATATGCTGTTCCTAGACCTGATTTTTTCTGTCTTACTGATAAAAACAATTTGTCTTGAAATTCGCTTTGTAATTCGATAACTTTTTCAGCTGTTTTATCAGGTGAATTATCATCAACAATTAGAACATTAAACGTTTTATTTAACGAAAATACAGCTCGAATAATATCTTCGATGTTTTCAATTTCGTTGTAAGTTGGAATAATTACAATACCTTCATTCATAGTAAGTGCCGTCAAACTTTGTTGCAAAAATAAACTTTTTATCAGCGCACTATCTTAATAATTATATAATAATTTTAAGAAATAAAAAATTAGTAATTTTGTCAGGATTATGATAGAAGCTGTTTTACAACCAAGAATTTTAGAACCTAAAGATTGGGCGACTTATTTGTTTGTTTTTTCTTTTGTTTTAATCGCAATTAGCAAGACTGCATTTGAAACTCGGTTTAGCGAATTTCTGAGAATTTTGGTTTCGGATAAATACATCAAAGTATACAAAGACACTTCTCACCTGATGAGTGGTTTTACAATATTGTTGTTTATTGTACAGATTATTTCGTTTTCTTTTTTCATTCAATTGGTACTGACTTCTTTTGGTTATGTTTCTAAAACGGATTGGATAATTTATATCCGGATATTTACCTTTTTTGGAATATTTGTGCTTTCAAAATTTTTAATTGAAAAGATTGTGGCCACTATATTTAACATTGAAGAATTTGCCGAACAGTTCAATTTACAAAAAGTCAGTTACCGAACTTTTATCGGATTGATTTTACTGCCGATTAACATTTATTTGTTTTATAATAATACCCCGTCTAATATTTTAATTTATTGCACAATTGCTGTGATTTTAATAATTAATTTGGTTTCTTATTTGGTTTCGCTGAAGATTTATCAAAATTTGCTTATCGGTAAGTTGTTTTATTTTATTTTGTATCTTTGCGCTCTTGAAATAGCGCCCTACTATTTTATATATTATTTGATTACAAAAATTTAGCACATTAGAATGTCCAATTTGAAAGTGAAAACAATTTTGGTGTCACAGCCAGAACCAAAAGTAGAGAATTCACCTTATTTTGAATTACAACAAAAGCATAAGGTAAAGATTGATTTCCGACCATTTATACACGTAGAAGGTGTAAGTGCAAAAGATGTCAGAGGTCAAAAAATTGACCTGAATAACTTTACGGCTATCATATTAAACAGCAAAAATTCTGTGGATCATTTTTTTAGAGTGGCTGAAGAAATGCGTTATAAAGTTCCAGAAGATTTAAAATATTTTTGCCAGTCAGAAGCGATTGCTTTTTATCTACAAAAATATGTGGTTTATAGAAAACGTAAAATCTACGTCGGTCAAAAAGACTTTATTGATTTGTCTCCGTTAATTAAAAAATACAAAGACGAGAAATTTCTTTTACCAGCTTCTGACCAATTGAATTTTGATGTTCCACAAACATTGAATAATTTAAAAGTAGATTGGACTCAAGCCACTTTTTACAAAACAGTAATGAGTGATTTATCCGATTTGGCTGATGTTTATTATGATGTTTTGGCATTCTTTAGTCCAACAGGAATAAAATCATTGTTTAAAAATTTCCCTGACTTTAAACAAAACAATACACGTATCGCTGTTTTTGGAAGCACTACTCAAAAAGAAGCTTTAGAGCATGGATTACGTATTGATATTTTGGCGCCAACTCCAGAAACACCATCTATGACGATGGCTTTGGAAAAATATATTGCCGACGCCAACAAAGGAAAATAAAAAAATATCCTCATAAAAAAAGCCATTCTCAATTAAGTGAATGGCTTTTTTCTTTGGTTAGGTTTGTAAATTATAATTGTGGTCCAGATTTTACCAAGTTTTTACCTTGTTCATTATCAGTATATTGTTCGAAATTTTTTATAAAAAGTGAAGCTAAATCATTGGCTTTTGTATTCCAATCCGATACTTTATCATACGTATCTCTTGGGTCTAAAATAGATGAATTTACATCATGCAAAGATGTTGGAACTTCAAAATTGAAAATTGGAACCATTTTAGTTTCTGCATTTTCGATTGAACCATCTAAAATAGCATCTATAATAGCGCGAGTATCTTTTATCGAAATACGTTTTCCTGTTCCGTTCCAACCTGTGTTAACCATATACGCTTTGGCTTTGTTTTGCTCCATTTTCTTAACCAATTCTTCTGCATATTTTGTTGGATGCAATGTTAAAAATGCTTTTCCAAAACAAGCGGAGAACGTGGGTGTTGGTTCTGTAATTCCGCGTTCTGTTCCTGCTAATTTAGCTGTAAATCCAGAAAGAAAATAATATTTAGTTTGTTCAGGTGTTAATTTTGAAACTGGCGGCATTACTCCGAAAGCATCTGCAGTAAGGAAAATAACTTTATTGGCATGACCTGCTTTTGAAACCGGTTTTACAATATTATGAATATGATAAATAGGATAAGAAACTCTGGTATTTTGAGTTACAGATGCGTCTTTAAAATCAATTATTCCGTCAGCATCAACCGTAACATTTTCTAACAGCGCATCTCTTTTAATGGCGCCATAAATATCTGGTTCATTTTCTCTACTTAAATCTATAGTTTTCGCATAGCAACCTCCTTCAAAATTGAAGACTCCTTCATCGTCCCAACCGTGTTCATCATCACCTATTAATTCTCGTTTTGGATCTGTAGACAAGGTAGTCTTTCCTGTGCCTGAAAGTCCGAAGAAAACCGCAACATCACCTGTTTCTCCTTTATTTGCAGAACAATGCATAGATGCAATTCCCTTTAATGGCAAATAATAATTCATCATCGCAAACATTCCTTTTTTCATTTCGCCGCCATACCAAGTCCCACCAATAATTTGAATTTTCTCTGTTAAATTAAAAGCGATATATACTTCAGAGTTTAATCCATAGTCTGCAAAGTCTTTGAAAGACGTTTTGGAACCATTCATCACAATAAAATCTGGTTCTCCAAAATTATCTAATTCGGCTTGCGTTGGGCGAATAAACATATTAGTTACAAAATGTGCCTGCCATGCCACTTCCATAATGAAGCGAACTTTTAATCGTGTATTTTCATTGGCGCCACAAAAGGCATCAACAACGTATAATTTCTTTCCTGATAATTGCTTGATAGTATTATCTTTTAAAGCATTCCATGTATTTTGTGTAATCGGCTTATTGTCGTTTACTGCTTTGTCAGAATTCCACCAAATAGTATCTTCGGTAATGCTGTCTTTTACAATGTATTTATCTTTTGGTGAACGTCCAGTAAAAACACCTGTCATAACATTTACAGCTCCAAGCTCTGTTAATTGTCCATTTTCAAAGCCCTGTAAATTTGGATTTAATTCCTCATCGTATAACTTTTCGAATGTTGGGTTCTGAATTATTTCTTGAGCATTTTTAATCCCATATTTTTCTAACGAAATCGATTTCGTAATTTGAGCGTAGTTATCCATAGAAATTAGTTTGTGTTGTATTATGAATTAGATTGCAAAGGTAAAAATTAAATTTTAGAAACTATTTTTTCTTGAAATATTATCTCTTTGATTTCCAAATATTCCAAAGAAAAATACTCCAACCCGCTATTAAAAAGGCTCCGCCAATAGGCGTGACAATGCCAATAAATTTAAAATCGACTCCTGTTATTGCTTTTGTGGTTAGCAAATAAATAGAGCCCGAGAAGAAAAACACTCCAAAAATCACCAATTGAAACACCGTTTTTTTTACTTTTTCATTAAGGAAAGTGTTAATACCCAAAAACAACAAAAAAAGAGCGTGATACATTTGATATTTTACCCCTGTTTCAAAAGATCCTAATTGTTCTATAGACAATTGTTTTTTTAAAGCATGAGCGCCAAATGCTCCTAAAATTATTGCTGTTATTCCTATCAAAGCAGCAAGGCTTGTTATTTTTCTTTCCATATTTAAAGTATTTACTAAATCACAAATTTATTCGTTATCTAAATACTAATAAAGAAATTTCACGTTTCTTTTGGTATGTGAACCATTTTAAACATTTATTTTTGCAACATAAATTTACGTTTATGAAGAAATTACTATTTATACTTTACTCATTTTTTGTTTTCTGTTCTTTCACAAAGGTTAGCAGCCAAACCATAAAACCAAGAGAAAAATTGGTTTTTGCTGGCTCTTACAATATGAGTGGTTTGATGACGCAATTGGCACAAGTTACTATGTCGACAGAAAATGTTACTACTGCCAAAAACACCTATTTACATTTGAGTTGTGAATTATCGACCTATAGTAAATGGGATTCGTTTTTCAAAATCAGAGATTTATATGAATCGTATGTAAATCCGTCAACTTTAAAACCAAGTTTATACAAACGAAATATAGACGAAGGTGGTTGGACTAAAAAAGAAAAATACGTTTTCAAGGAAAACTCGGTTAACAGCACTTCGAAGAAAAAAAACACCCCAGAAACTCAAAATACTTTTACTATTGGTGGATCAACACAAGATGTAATTTCACTTTTGTATAAAGTGAGAACCATGGATTTGTCGAAATTCAAAGTAGGGCAAACGCAATCTTTAATGATTGTTTTTGACGAAAAACAAATTCCGGTTACCCTAAAATACATGGGTAAAGAAACTGTTTCTGCCGGAAATTTGGGTAGCAAAGAATGTTACAAACTATCGATTGGCGCAAAAACAGATGCCTTAAAGGGGAAAGATAAAAACCTGATTTGGCTTACCGCTGATAATAAAAAAGTTCCAACATTGCTAAAGTTTAGTATTCCAGTTGGAACCGGAAAATTAACGCTAACCTCAGCAACTGGAATCTAATCATGAGAAAATTACTAGTTGTTTTAGCAATAATTTTTACAGCACTTGCAATTATTTTTTCGGCTTTGCCACTTGATACTATTGCTTTTTTACCTATTGGTTTGGCAATGGTGTTTTGTTTGCTATTGCTTAAAAAATCGTTAGTTAATCAAAAAAAACTACCTAATATTTTACTGCTTTTATGTGTGGTTTCTTCCTTATTTGTTTTAGGTAAATCGCTTTTGGTGAAGGATCAAGTGGTTAAAGATTCCAAATTTGAAAAAGAAAAAATTGAAACTAAAAAAGAAGCTAAAAAGGAGCTCGAAGAGCTAGAAAAAGATTTGGAATAAAAAATATCAGTATGAGAAACATTTTAATCATAGGTGCCGGACGTTCAGCATCTTCCTTAATAAAATATCTTTTGAGAAAATCTGCTCAGGAAAACTTAAAAGTAACCATAGCTGATTTATCTATAGAATTAGCCAGAAGAAAAACATACAATCATCCTAATTCAAATCCAATTGCTTTAGACATCAATGATGTTGAACAACGCCGTGCCGAAATTCAAAAAGCAGATATCGTTATTTCGATGTTGCCGGCACACATGCATATTGAAGTGGCAAAAGATTGTGTGACTTATAAGAAAAATATGGTCACGGCTTCTTATGTTTCGGATGAAATGCAAAGTTTGGACGAAGCAGTAAAAGCTAACAATTTGGTTTTTATGAATGAAGTAGGACTCGATCCCGGAATTGATCACATGAGTGCCATGAAAGTGATTCATGAAATTGAAGCTAAAGGCGGTAAAATGATTTTATTCGAATCATTTTGTGGTGGTTTAGTAGCTCCCGAATCAGATAATAATCTATGGAATTACAAATTTACTTGGGCACCTCGAAACGTAGTCTTAGCAGGTCAAGGTGGTGCTGCTAAATTTATTCAAGAAGGCAAATACAAATATATTCCGTATCACAAATTATTTCGCAGAACTGAATTTTTTCATGTGGAAGGTTACGGAAAATTTGAAGGTTATGCCAATCGAGATTCTTTAAAATATAGAAGTATTTATGGTCTAGATGATATACTAACTTTATATAGAGGAACTATTCGTAGAGTTGGTTTTTCAAAAGCGTGGAATATGTTTGTACAATTAGGAATGACGGACGACTCTTATGTTATGGAAAATACAGAGACAATGAGTTATCGAGATTTTATCAATTCCTTTTTGCCCTTTCATGCATCGGATTCTGTAGAATTAAAAACCCGAATGGCGCTTGGCATTGAACAAGACGACATTATGTGGGACAAATTAATGGAACTCGATATCTTTAATCCGAGTAAGATTGTTGGTCTTAAAAACGCTACTCCGGCACAAATATTAGAGCGCATCTTAAACGACAGTTGGACTTTACAACCTGATGACAAAGACATGATTGTGATGTACCACAAATTTGGCTATGAAATTAATGGTGAGCGAAAACAAATAGATTCTAAAATGGTGTGTATTGGTGATGACCAAATTTATACCGCTATGGCAAAAACTGTTGGATTACCTGTTGCAATAGCAACTTTGCAAATTTTGAATGGCAACATCAAAACCCCTGGTGTTCAATTGCCAATAAAAAAAGAAGTATACGAACCTATTTTGATAGAACTAGCAGCACATGGCATCGTTTTTAATGAAACCGAAATGCCTTATGTGGGTTACAATCCTGATAAGTTAGAAGGGAATTAATTCTCTTTGAAGCTTATATCAGGGCTATTTAGTGATAGTCTTTTATTAAATCAGTAGTCAATTACACTTTTCGCTGATACTTTAAAACAATATTTCTATTTTTGCTTTAAATTCATTACTTATGAAGATAAATCAGCTACAAATAGAAATTGATGGCATTGATAAAGAAATCCTCAGGGATTTAATGGAAGATGCCCGAAAACCCATATTGCAGATTGCCAATAAAATCGGAATCTCTGGCGCAGCAATCCACCAAAGACTACGTAAATTGGAAGATGCTGGCGTAATTGCCAGTTCAAAACTTATGGTAGACAACAAAGTTTTAGGCTATAAAACCATGGCGTTTATTGGAATATATCTCGACAAAGCTTCGAGCAACGCTGAGGCAGTAAAAGAACTTAAGAAAATTCCAGAAATATTAGAATGTCACTACACAACTGGAAACTGGAGTATATTAATCAAAATTATTTGCCGCGATAACGAACATTTGATGCAATTGTTGAACAAAAAAATTCAGCCTATTGATGGTGTCTCTAGAACCGAAACCTTTATCTCTTTAGAACAACAAATTGAAAGACAGATTCAGTTATAAATAACATCCTTCTCGTCTTTTAAAACGAGAAAGATGTTCTAATTATTCTTCTCTGGAACCACCAAACACTTGTAAAGCCCAATATAACAAGGATGCTAAAGCTCCTATTGCAGCAACTACATAAGTTCGAGCTGCCCATTTCAAGGCGTCTTCTGCTCCGGCATATTCTTGTTGACTCAACATGTTTTTATTTTTTAACCAAGCCAAAGCTCTGTTACTAGCATCGTACTCTACCGGCAACGTGATAAAACCGAAGGCAGTTGCAATTGCCATCAATACCAAACCAATTACCGCTATATAAAATCCGAAAACAAAACCTGAAGCAGCACCCAAAATCAATCCGCCAAAGATTAACCATTGCGATAAAGTAGAAGAGACATTCACAATCGGCACTAATTGAGATCGCAATTGCAACATATTGTATGCTGTTGCGTGTTGCACTGCATGACCGCATTCGTGAGCCGACACTGCTGCTGCCGAAGCATTTCTTTGATTGTAGACAGACTCGCTTAAGTTTACGGTTTTGTCTGTAGGATTGTAGTGATCCGTTAATTGTCCTGGCGTGGAAATGACTCTGACATCATAAATACCATGATCATTGAGCATTTGTTGGGCAATTTCTGCTCCGCTTAGACCATTTCGCAAATGAACGTGTGAGTATTCATCAAATTTACTTTTCAGTTTTGAACTTACTAACCAACTTACTAAAGCAATGGCACCTATTAAAATATAATATCCTATCATGATTTGAAATTTTTAATTTCTAGAATTAGTCAAAATATGCGCCATAACAAAAGTTATGACAGCTTGTCATTACATAAAAGTAATACCAAATACGAAACGGTTATTTCTTGATTCGCCTATATTGTTTATTACACTTCCAAATTCTGAATCGTATCTTCCACGGGTCAAGGCAAACTCATAGCCTAAATTTAATTTGACTTTCCAATCGGATTTTCTGAAAAAGTAGAATGAGGTTGATGGACCAAAATAGAACATGGCATTTGTAAAATTAACATGCCCACTATTGTTATTTGGTTCTAAATCATTTAAGTCGATAGTATTATTTTTGTTAAATATATCATACTCATTTCCTGTATAAGCTACTGATAATCCTGTAGTAAAGGCAAATTTTTCGCGGTCTACAAGATTATAATGAACTCTTATACGAGAGTTGAAGCCCGTTTGTTTTGTTTTATTTACTCCTTTATCCGATTTTGAATATAAAAACCCAAATTCTGCATCGCCAGAATATTTTTTCCAGAAATAATTTAAACCAAATACAAAGTCGGGAATAGAAGTTTTCAACTCTGGAAGGTTTGAATTTCTTAATTTTTTGTTCAAATTAAAATCACTATTAAATGATACATTTCCACCATAATAAATTGAAATTTTTTTTCTTTTTTCTTAATAGTATCGATTACTTTTTCTTGAGAATAAGTTACTAGAGTTAGTGTCATAAATACAAATAGGTACACATTTTTCATATTCTTGATTTTACATATTTCCAAAAATAAAAATAGAAATTGATACTCAAATTTGGTTTAACTTTTTGTTGGCAAATGATAATTAATATAAAAAAAAGATAATGAAAGAGTAAAAATACTTTCCCATTATCCTTTTGTATTGTTTAAATACCTAGACTATCCAACCAAGTTTATCACTTTTCCCGGAACGATGATTATTTTATTTGGAGTTCTTCCGTCTAATTGTTTGATAGTTCTTTCGTCAGCCAAAACAATTTCCTGAATTTGCGGTACGGTTAAATCTAAAGAAAGTTTAATTGTGAAACGCATTTTTCCGTTGAAGGAAACCGGATACTCTTTTTCCGATTCTACTAAGTATTTCTCTTCACAAATTGGAAAAGCAACTGTTGAAATTGAACCTTCGTGTCCCAATTGGCTCCATAATTCCTCAGCAATGTGCGGTGCATAAGGCGAAATTATGATTGCCAATGGTTCCAATATTTTTCGGTGGTGACATTTTAGTGTTGCCAATTCATTCACACAAATCATAAACTGGGAAACGGAAGTATTGAACGAGAAATTCTCGATGTCTTCGGTAACTTTTTTAATGGTTTTGTGTAATGATTTGTACATTTCGGATGTTGGTTCTTCCTCGGTAATATTCAAACCAGTAGTATCATCAAAATACAAACGCCACAGTTTTTTCAGGAAACCGGATACTCCGGTGATTCCTGCAGTATTCCATGGTTTGGCTTGTTCTAAAGGTCCAAGGAACATTTCGTATAAACGCAGTGTATCCGCACCATAATCGCTACAAATATCATCTGGATTAACCACATTATATTTCGATTTGGACATTTTTTCAACTTCGCGGCCTACAATGTGTTTTCCGTTTTCTAATAGGAATTCGGCGTCTTTATAATCAGAATATAATGGATGCTTTTTGAAAGCTTCAATATCTAGTTCATTGGTGATGTCATTGATAACAGCTAAGTCAACATGGATTGGATGGACTTTCTCTCCAGCAATCAATCCTTTTGAATAAAGTTTTTTGGAATCTTCACTTCTATAAACAAAAGCACTCATCCCCAAAATCATTCCTTGATTAATCAGTTTTTTGAACGGTTCTTCGGTCGGCGCGTAGCCTCTGTCTTTTAGGAATTTGTTCCAAAAACGAGAGTATAATAAATGTCCCGTTGCATGCTCGCTTCCACCTATATATAAGTCAACGCTTTCCCAATATTTCAAAGCATCGTTGCTTGCGAATTCGGCATCGTTTTGCGCATCCATGTATCGCATCCAGTACCACGAACTTCCTGCCCAACCCGGCATGGTGTTTAATTCTAAAGGGAAAATTGTTTTATTATCAATCAACTCGCAACTCACAACTCGCAACTCTTTAGTATCCCAAGCCCAATTAGTAGCATTACCTAATGGAGGTTGACCGTCTTCGGTTGGAAGGTATTTCTCCACTTCCGGTAAAATGATTGGCAAATGTTTTGAGTCAATCATTTGCGGTAAACCGTTTACATAATAAACCGGAAATGGTTCTCCCCAATATCGCTGACGAGAAAAAACAGCATCGCGCAAACGATAATTGGTTTTGCCATTGCCATGACCGATTTTTTCTAAAGAGTAGACTATTTTTTCTGTTCCTTGTTTATAATCCAAACCATTTAATATATCAGAATTTACTAATTTAAATCCGTCTTTGGCCGTAAAAGCTTCTTTTGAAATATCCTGATTGAAAATATTCTTAATTACCGGCATCCCCTGTTGTCCTTTGAAATGATTAGCAAAGGCATAATCTCTTTCATCGCCACAAGGTACAGCCATTACAGCGCCCGTTCCATAACCAGCCAAAACATAATCGCCAATCCAAACCGGTATGGGTTCTTTAGTAAATGGATGCTCTACATAGGCACCAGTAAAAACACCCGATATAGTTTTTACATCGGCCATTCTCTCACGTTCGGAACGTTTTGCCGTAGCTTCCACATAAGCATTAACCGCTGCTTTTTGTTCTGGTGTGGTGATTACAGAAACCAATTCGTGCTCGGGCGCCAATGTGATGAAAGTTACTCCGAATATTGTATCTGGTCTGGTTGTGAAAACATCAATGGTTGACGGTTCTCGGTTGTCGGTTATCGGCAAAAGATTGAATGAAACCGATGCACCAACCGATTTTCCTATCCAATTTCTTTGAGACTCTTTTATAGACTCACTCCAATCAATAGTTTCTAATCCTTGTAATAGTCTTTCGGCATAAGCTGAAATCCGCATCGACCATTGTGTCATTTTTTTACGAATAACAGGATGTCCACCACGTTCAGAAACTCCGTTTACAATTTCATCATTTGCCAAAACAGTACCTAAAGCCGGACACCAGTTTACTTCGGTCTCTGCCAAATAAGTCAATCTGTATTTTAGAAGAATTTTCTGCTGCTGCTCTTTTGAAAAACTGTTCCATTCTGAAGCCGAAAATTTTTCAACCCCATCATCGCAAACCAAGTTTACCATTTGGTTTCCTTCTGTTTCAAAAATTCTGATTAAATCATTAATATCATATGCTTTTTGATCGACTTTGCAATAGTAAGAATTGAATAATTGAATAAAAATCCACTGCGTCCATTTGTAATAATCGGCATTTGAAGTACGAACTTCTCTACTCCAATCGAACGAAAAACCAATTTTGTCTAGCTGCTCTCTGTAGCGCGCAATGTTCTCACGAGTTGTTTTTTCTGGATGTTGCCCTGTTTGTATAGCATATTGTTCAGCAGGAAGTCCGAAAGAATCATACCCTTGTGGATGCAATACGTTAAATCCTTTGTGACGTTTGAAACGTGCCACAATATCGGAAGCAATATAACCCAACGGATGACCCACGTGTAGTCCGGCTCCGGAAGGGTAAGGAAACATGTCTAGCACGTAATATTTTGGTTTGTCGGGATTATTAGATGCAGCAAAAGTTTGGTTTTTAGCCCAATATTGTTGCCATTTGGCTTCGATTTTTTCGTGGAAATACTTCATTTATAGTTTATGGTTTGTGGTTTGTGGTTTGTGGCTACTTTGTTAACTATTAACTATGAACCTTAAACTATAAACCTTAAAATCGTTGGCAAATTTACATTTATTATAATAAAGTTAAAACTTTGTACGTTATAAAGAAGAAAAACAATTTTCTTTATTATTTTTACCACATCAAAATAATATTTATGTCGGCATCATTCGAAAAGTTTCAGAAACGCAGAGTTATTACTTCCTATTTTTCGGTCGTGTTGAGTATCTTTTTAGTGTTGTTTTTATTAGGGATTTTGGGCCTTTTCGTTATCAACTCTAAACGATTATCAGACAATTTTAAAGAAGAAATTGCCATGACAGTTTTCTTTAAAACTGAAGCTACCGATTCTGTTATTAAGGCATTTAACAGTGAATTAAAAACCGCAAAATTTGCTAAATCTTTTGAATATGTTTCTAAAGAAAAAGCGGCAGAGAAGCATATGAAAGTAATTGGTGAGGATTTTATGCAGTTCTTGGGTGTAAATCCGTTGCAGAATTCTTTTGACATTCACCTTAAAGCCGATTATGTTACGAATGAAGGTATAGCTAAAATTGAAAATCGTCTTCGAAAAAATGATATGATTGCCGATATCGTTTATGATAAACAACTCGTGACTTTGGTCAATGACAATATCAAAAATATCAGTATGTGGATTTTGATTGTCAGCTGTGTTTTTGCATTAGTTTCGGTACTGTTAATTAATAGTTCATTGCGTTTATCTATTTATGCAAACCGATTTATAATTAAAACCATGCAAATGGTTGGCGCAACAAAATCATTTATCAGAAAACCGTTTATACAGCGTAGCGTTTACTTAGGATTAATAGGTTCGGCATTAGCCATAGTTGCTTTGATAGGCGTATTAATTTATATCCAAACTACTTTCCCAAGTCTTGGTATTTTGGAAGACAAATTAGCCATTGCTATAGTGCTTGTTGGAGTTCTTGTATTAGGTGTTGTAATTGCATGGATTAGTACTTTCTTTGCTACGCAACGATTTTTGAATTTGAGAACAGATGATTTGTATTAGAAAGAGAATAGATAATAGACGATATGAAAAATAACGAGCAGAAACCAGATTTTCTTTTTGAAAAGGTAAATTATAAAATCCTATTAATCGGTATTGCGGTTATTTCCATAGGATTTATTTTGATGAGTGGAGGCGGAAGCGATGACCCAAAAGTTTTTAGCGAAGCTGTCTTCAGTTGGAGAAGAATTAGATTAGCACCAACTGTTGTTTTAATTGGTTTTGGAATTACGATTTATTCTATCTTTAAGAAAAAGTAATTAGTGATTAGGTAATACATGATTAGCAAAAATCTCTCGATTACTATACAAAATACTAATTACTAATCACTGAAAAATATGGATTACATTCAAGCCGTAGTGCTAGCTATCATTGAAGGAATAACCGAATTTCTCCCTATTTCTTCTACAGGTCATATGATTATTGCTTCGTCATTTTTTGGTATTGCCCATGACGATTTTACCAAATTATTTACGGTTGTTATTCAACTTGGCGCCATCCTCTCGGTGGTTGTTTTATATTTTAAACGCTTTTTTCAGACTCTTGATTTTTACTTTAAGCTACTGGTTGCATTTTTTCCTGCGGTTGTTTTCGGATTGCTTTTTAGCAAAAAAATTGATGCATTATTAGAAAACCCTGTAACTGTTGCGGTTTCATTAGTACTTGGTGGAATCATATTATTAAAAGTTGACGATTGGTTTACAGATAAAGAAGAGACTCAGAAAACTGAAAAAATTAGTTATGCTACTGCTTTTAAAATCGGTTTGTTCCAATGCTTGGCTATGATTCCTGGTGTGTCCCGAAGTGGAGCGAGTATCATTGGCGGAATGTCTCAAAAATTATCAAGAACGACTGCTGCTGAATTTTCTTTTTTTTTGGCTGTACCAACCATGCTTGGCGCTACTATCAAGAAATGTTACGATTACTATAAAGACGGTTTTGTACTATCGAACGAGCAAATTAATTTGTTGATTATTGGAAACGTAGTTGGATTTATAGTAGCGATGTTAGCTATAAAATCCTTTATCGGATACTTATCTAAACACGGATTTAAAATGTTTGGTTATTATCGAATTATTGCTGGTTTAGCCACACTGATTATTCATTTCTGGATTTTAAAATTAACAACAATTTAATGACTGGCGAAGACTATTTAAACGGTCAAATCCTATTGATTGATAAACCTTTAAAGTGGTCTTCTTTTCAGGCTGTGAATAAATTGAAGTATATTTTAAAACGAAAATACAATCTTCCAAAAAAATTCAAAATCGGTCATGCTGGTACTTTAGACCCATTGGCAACTGGTTTACTTATAGTTTGTACCGGTAAATTTACCAAAAGAATTACTGATATTCAGGCGCAAGCAAAAGAATACACTGGAACGATTACTGTTGGAACTACAACACCTTCCTATGATTTAGAAACCGAAGTTGATGCTACTTTTCCAACAGAACATATTACTTCTGAATTAATTCAGGAAACGGTTAAACAATTTTTAGGCGAAATCGACCAAAAACCACCCGTTTTTTCAGCCATAAAAAAAGATGGAAAACGTTTGTATGAACATGCCCGTGCAGGAGAAGAAGTTGAAATTGCCTTCCGAAAAACAACAATTCATGAGTTTGAAATTACACGTATCGCTCTCCCTGAAATTGATTTTAGAGTTAAATGTAGTAAGGGAACTTATATTCGTTCACTAGCTTTTGACTTTGGAAAGGCCATGAATTCCGGAGCACATTTATCGGTTTTACGCAGAACAAAAATTGGAGATTTCTCTGTTGAAAACGGAATTATGCCGGAAGAGTTTGAGCAGCAGCTAAATCAATCTTAAGCATCAAAT
>NZ_JBMOGQ010000021.1:0-25582 GCF_049318325.1 Flavobacterium sp.
ATGCTTTTGGAAAGAATGGTTGAGCCAGAAAGAGTAATCATGTTCCGCGTATGTTGGATCGATGATGCGGGAAATACACAAGTAAACCGTGGGTACAGAATCCAAATGAATTCTGCCATCGGACCATACAAAGGAGGAATTCGTTTTCACCCTTCTGTAAACTTGAGTATCTTGAAATTTTTAGCATTCGAACAAACATTCAAAAACAGTTTAACAACATTGCCAATGGGCGGTGGAAAAGGTGGTTCTGATTTTGATCCAAAAGGGAAATCGGATATCGAAATCATGAAATTCTGTCAAGCTTTTATGACCGAATTAGCTAAACATATTGGCGCTGATACCGATGTTCCTGCAGGTGATATTGGTGTTGGAGGAAGAGAAGTAGGCTATATGTTCGGTCAATATAAAAGATTAAGAAACGAGTTTACCGGAGTTTTAACCGGAAAAGGAATCACTTTTGGGGGTTCATTAATCCGTCCGGAAGCAACAGGTTATGGCGATGTTTACTTCGCTCAAAATATGTTGGCAACAAAAGGACAAAGCTTTGATGGAAAAACCGTTGTCGTTTCTGGTTCTGGAAATGTAGCACAATATGCAATCGAAAAAGCAACTGAATTAGGAGGGAAAGTAGTTACTGCATCTGACTCATCTGGATATATTTATGATGCCGATGGTATCAATCCTGAAAAATTGGCTTACATTATGGAAATTAAAAATGTGAACTACGGAAGAATTTCTGATTACGTAGCTAAATATCCTTCCGCAAAATTCGTAGCAGGAAAACGCCCATGGGAAGTGAAATGTGATATTGCCCTGCCATGTGCTACTCAAAATGAATTAAATGGTGACGAAGCAAAAGTACTTATTGCAAATGGATGTATATGTGTAGCTGAAGGAGCAAACATGCCTTCAACTCCAGAAGCTGTTACCGAATTCTTAAAAGCTAAAATTCTTTTCGCCCCTGGAAAAGCTTCAAACGCCGGTGGAGTAGCAACTTCAGGTCTTGAAATGTCGCAAAACTCTTTGCGTTTAAGCTGGACATCGGAAGAAGTTGACCAACGATTGAAAAACATCATGGCAAACATCCATGAAGCTTGTGTAAAATATGGTACCGATTCAACAGGATATACTGATTACGTAAAAGGAGCAAACATTGCTGGTTTCGTAAAAGTAGCCGATGCCATGTTAGCACAAGGAATAGTATAATTTAATAAACCAACCAAAAACCCTTTAAATGCCATCAGAAATGATGGCATTTTTTGTTTACAAAACAACAATTAGAAAATTTTTACGTTTGTACTATATTTGTATGCTAATTCTTTTCAAATGAAAAAGTACTTTTTCGGAGTTTTATTTCTTTTTTTTCAAATTTGCGTATCACAGCCATTTCAAAATTGGAAAGGTTATTTTTCGTACAATCAAATCAAAGATATTTCCGAATCAAACAACAAAATTTATGCAGCAGCAGAAAATGCTATGTTTACCAAAAACCTAGCGACTAATGATATCAAAACCATAAACACGATTGATGGTCTATCGGGTCAAACTATTTCTGCTATTTATCACAGCGATACTTTCAATAAAACAATTGTTGGTTATGAAGACGGATTGATGATTGTAATTAATGATGCCGACGGAACCATGTTAAATGTTGTGGATATAATCAATAAAAATATTCCTTCTAATATCAAAAGAGTAAATCATTTTATGGAATATGATGGGATTGTTTACGTATCCTGTGATTTTGGTATAGTGCAATATAAATTGGCAACCCTAGAATTTGGGGATACTTATTTTATAGGTCCGGCCGGCCAAGAAATAAAAGTCTATCAAACGGCAATTTATAACGGAGATTTATTTGCGGTCACTCAATTTTACGGGATCAGAAAAGCAGCTATTACAAATCAAAATTTGATTGATTTTGCTCAATGGCAGCTTTTTGACGGTGGTTTTTGGAATGGAATAGTGACATTTAATAATCAACTAATAGCATTAAATGCTAATAATAAAGTGTATAAACACAATAGTTTCTTTTTCGAGGAATTTGGAACTATTGGACAACCCGGACTCGATATTCGTGCCACTTCAAATTATTTAGTTGTCACTTCTTCAAGCCATGTGTTTATTTACAACACTTCATTAAGTCAAATAATTCATATCCAAAACGGACAAATAGCTTCAATTCCGGTAACCTTTACTTGTGCAAGCGTTGTTAATGAAATGATTTACATCGGAACAAATGAAAACGGGATAGTTTCTTCACCCATTAGTTCTCCAACCAATTTTGAATTTATTATGCCTAACGGTCCAAACATGAATAATATGTTTTCTATAAACAGTTCTTCTTCCTTCTTATGGGCAGTTTACGGAGGGTATGATATTTTCTATAACCCATTCACTTATATACCCTCTATGGGCCCGCCAAGATTTGGGATTAGCAAATATAGTGAAAGAACTGGTTGGCGGTATATTCCGTATAGCGATTTATTAGACGCCAAAGCCCTTGTTAGGATTTCCGTAAACCCTAACGATGAAAATGAGCTATGCATTGCTTCCTATAATGACGGACTCATAAAAATAGTAAGCGATGTTCCAACAACTTTATATAATGCAGCAAACAGTACAATGGAAGGAGGTTCGCCAAGGATTAACAGCACTGCATATGATAAGTCCGGTAATTTATGGGTGACCCAAAGCAGGGAGCAACGTGGACTGCATGTTTTAAAATCAAATGGGACATGGGCAACTTTTGATATGCAAACAATTTTAACCGATTATGCAAGTAACGATTTTTGTAAAATAGCCATCGATAAAAGCGGGACTAAATGGATTGCCTCTTATAAAAATGGTGTTGTTGCTTTTAATGAAAATTCAAATATTGGATTTAAAAAACTATCGGAAGGTGTCGACTTAGGAAATCTCCCTTCTCAAGATGTTAGGGCCATTGCGGTAGATAATAGAAATCAGGTTTGGATAGGAACCAATAGAGGATTAAGGGTATTGCCAAGCACCGGAAGCTACAATAATGATGAACAAATGAAAGCCAATCCAATTATTATTCTGGAAGATGGTTTGGCACAAGAACTTTTATACGAACAATTTATTACCGATATAGCCGTCAATGGTTCAAATCAAAAATGGATTGGAACAGCCGATTCAGGTGTTTTTCTTTTTTCGTCTAATGGTCAGGAAACGATTTATCATTTTACTAAGGACAATTCCCCTTTGCCAAGTAATGTGATAAACGATATAGATATCAATGCGGTTACAGGAGAAATTTTCTTTGCTACTGATAGAGGAATGGTATCGTTTCAAGGCACGGCAACAAAACCTGCTGACAACTTAGATGCTGTTTACGTCTATCCAAATCCGGTTCGTCCTGAATTTGTAGGAACAGTAAAAATAGCTGGATTAATTTCCAAAGCCAATATTAAAATCACCGACATCGAAGGTAATTTAGTCTATGAAACCACTTCCGAAGGCGGAACAGTTGAATGGGATACCAAAGTTTTTGGAAAATACAATGTAGCTTCAGGAGTCTATATGATTTTCATCGCTGCCGAAGACGCTTCTGAAACTGCTGTAAAAAAAGTGATGATAATTCGGTAACTTCGTATTTCTAATTTCGTAAATCGCACCTTCTTTTGCTCGTCAAAACCAAAGCCATTGTAATTTCTTCTATAAAATATCAGGAAAAAAGCCTGATAGTAAAATGTCTGACACAGTCTGATGGTTTAAAAAGTTATTTTGTCCCCAATGCTTTTGCAGCAAAAAAATCAAATCAGAAAATCGCTTATTTCCAACCATTGTCTTTACTTGAAATCGAAGCCAATCACAAAAACAAAGGAAAACTCGAGCATTTCAAAGAAATAAAACTCGCACACGGGTATCAGACTATTTCCTCCGATATTGTTAAAAGTACCATAGTGATGTTTCTTTCCGAAATAATCCATCACAGCATTCACGAAGAAGAAAAAAACGAAAACCTGTTCAATTTTCTCGAATCGGCTTTGCTTTGGCTCGATGCGCATGATGAAATGGCGAATTTCCATTTGATTTTAATGTTGGAGATGACCAAGTTTTTTGGCTTTTATCCCGACAATTCTGAAAGTGCTTTTAATTTTTTTGATTGCAAAGAAGGAAACTTTACAGCCTTTCAGGGAACCAATTGCCTTTCTGAGCACGAAACGTTTTTGTTCAAAAAACTAATCGATTTAAAATTCGATAGCGACCAAAAGGTTTTTGCCGGCATCGAGCGGCAAATCTTACTCAAAATCTTACTTGATTATTACTCCTTTCATCTCGATGGTTTCAAAAAACCAAAATCACTTGAGGTTTTAAAAGAAGTTTTCGCTTAAAATTTAAGAAAAGCATTCATCTTTCTTAAATTTTTAGTAAAAGTCTATTCTCTTTTCTCAATTTTATATTCTCTTTTCTCAAAATTCCTTACTTTCGCAGACTTGATTAAAGAATACGACAAAAATGAGTACTAAGTTTACTGAATATAAAGGACTTGATTTGCCCAAAGTGGCCTCCGAGGTTCTTGATTTTTGGAAAGAAAACAACATCTTTGAGCAAAGCGTAACTTCCCGCGAAGACGCTACACCGTATGTGTTTTTTGAAGGTCCACCATCTGCCAATGGGTTACCCGGAATTCACCACGTAATGGCACGTGCTATCAAAGATATTTTCTGTCGTTATAAAACTCAAAAAGGACTCCAGGTTAAGCGTAAAGCAGGCTGGGATACGCATGGTTTACCAGTAGAATTAGGTACCGAAAAAGAATTAGGCATCACCAAAGAAGACATCGGAAAAACAATTTCCATAGAAGAATACAATGAAGCTTGTAAACGCACTGTTATGCGTTATACTGATGTATGGAATGACCTAACCGAAAAAATGGGCTATTGGGTCGACATGAATGATCCGTATGTAACCTACAAATCCAAATATATGGAATCGGTTTGGTGGTTATTGAAACAAATTTACGAAAAGGACTTACTTTACAAAGGCTATACAATTCAACCCTATTCTCCAAAAGCCGGAACAGGTTTGTCTTCTCACGAAGTAAACCAACCAGGAAGTTACAGAGACGTTACGGATACAACCGTTGTAGCTCAATTCAAAACGCTGTCAGAAACATTACCAAGCTTTTTACAAGGGTTTGGAGAAGTTCACATTTTAGCCTGGACGACTACGCCATGGACACTTCCGAGTAACACCGCATTGACCGTTGGGCCAAAAATCGATTATGTTTTGGTAGAAACTTTTAATCAATATACTTTCCTTCCGGTAAAAGTTATTTTGGCTAAAAATTTAGTCCGTAAACAATTCGGTAAAGGATTTTTTGCAAGTGAAGAAACTTCTGATTTTGAAAATTTCAAAGCCAACGATAAACAAATACCATATAAAATTTTAACCGAATTTAATGGGTCAAGCTTAGTTGGAATTCGTTATGAGCAGTTAATGCCGTTGGTATTGCCCTATCAAAATTCTGAAAATGCCTTTAGGGTAATTTTGGGAGATTTCGTTACGACGGAAGACGGAACAGGAATTGTGCATACCGCGCCAACTTTTGGGGCCGATGATGCGAAAGTGGCCAAAGAAGCTAAACCAGAAGTGCCACCAATGCTGGTTTTGGACGCCAATGGAAATCCAGGGCCATTAGTTGATTTACAAGGTAAATTCATTCAAGGATTAGGAGATTTATCCGGCAAATATGTAAAGAACGAGTATTACGATGCCGGAACTGCACCTGAACGTTCCGCTGATGTTGAAATAGCCATTCAGCTAAAAGAGGAAAATAAAGCATTCAAAGTAGAAAAATACGTTCACAGTTACCCACACAGTTGGAGAACCGATGAGCCATTATTATATTATCCGTTAGATTCCTGGTTTATCAAAGTAACCGAAGTCAAAGACCGAATGTTCGATCTAAACGAAACCATCAACTGGAAACCAAAAGCAACCGGTGAGGGCCGTTTCGGAAACTGGTTGAAAAATGCCAACGATTGGAATTTATCGCGATCAAGATATTGGGGAATTCCATTGCCAATCTGGAGAACTGAAGACGGAACCGAAGAAGTAATGATTGGTTCTGTTGAAGAACTATACAATGCTATAGAAAAAGCTATTGAAGTAGGTTTCCAATCAGCCAATCCTTTCAAAGGTTTTGAAATAGGAAACATGAGTGAAGAAAATTATGACTTGGTTGATCTACATAAAAATGTTGTAGATGCCATTACGTTAGTTTCTGCTTCCGGAAAACCAATGAAACGCGAAACCGATTTGATTGATGTTTGGTTCGATTCAGGCGCAATGCCTTATGCTCAATGGCATTATCCGTTTGAGAACAAAGAAAAGATTGACGAGAACAAAGACTTTCCAGCCGATTTTATTGCGGAAGGTGTTGACCAAACTCGCGGTTGGTTCTATACTTTGCACGCTATTGGAACGCTGGTTTTTGATAAGATTGCCTATAAAAATGTAGTCTCAAATGGTTTAGTACTTGACAAAAACGGACAAAAAATGTCCAAACGTTTAGGAAATGCCATCGATCCATTTACAACATTATCAGAATATGGACCGGATGCCACTCGTTGGTATATGATTTCGAATGCAAATCCTTGGGATAACTTAAAATTTGATATTGAAGGGGTTGCTGAGGTGCGGCGTAAATTCTTCGGAACTTTATACAATACGTATTCCTTTTTCTCGTTATATGCTAACATTGATGGATTTAAATACGCAGAAGCGGAAATACCATTAAATGAAAGACCTGAAATTGATCGTTGGATTTTATCAGAATTACACACCTTGATAAAAGTAGTTGATGAAGCATATGCAGATTACGAACCAACAAAAGCAGCCCGAGCTATTTCTGATTTTGTTCAGGAAAATTTAAGTAACTGGTACGTTCGTTTGTGCAGACGACGATTTTGGAAAGGCGAATATGAAAAAGATAAAATTGCAGCTTACCAAACCCTTTATACGTGTTTGATAACTGTGGCAAAACTATCGGCACCAATCGCTCCGTTCTTTATGGATAAACTTTATCGTGATTTAGTTAATACCACTAATAGTGAGGAATTTACCAGCGTTCATTTGGCAAAATTCCCGGTTTCGGTTGAAAACTTTGTTGATAAATCGCTCGAGAGTAAAATGTTGAAAGCGCAAACAGTTTCGTCTTTGGTTTTATCACTTCGAAAAAAGGAAATGATAAAGGTTCGTCAACCGCTGCAAAAGGTTATGATTCCTATACTTGACGAAAACCAGCGTGCTGAAATTGAGGCAGTTTCTGACCTAATAAAAGCTGAAGTAAACGTGAAAGAAATCGAACTTTTGGACGATGCTTCGGGGGTTTTAGTAAAGCAAATTAAGCCAAATTTCAAAGCACTTGGACCGCGCTTTGGTAAAGACATGGGTTTGATAGCCAAAGAGATACAGAGTTTATCTGCTGAACAAATCAACGAATTAGATACAAAAGGTGAATTGGAGTTTGTTATTTCTGGAAATAGTATAATTTTAACATCCGATGATGTTGAGATTTCCTCTCAAGATATTCCGGGGTGGTTAGTGGCAAATGCTAACGGAATAACGGTTGCTTTAGACATTACCTTAACGGAGGAATTGATTAATGAAGGAATAGCAAGAGAATTAGTTAACCGAATTCAAAACCTAAGAAAAGATTCTGGGTTTGAAGTAACCGATAAGATTAAAGTTCATTTACAGCCAAGTGTTGGTTTAGAAAAAGCAGTTGCAGCGAATGAAAATTATATCAAATCGGAAACACTGACAGAAAAATTAGTTTTTGTAGATGATTTGGATACTGGAACAGAAATAGAATTTGACAACATAAAAACAAGAATATTAATCTCAAAATAGAAATAAGATGGTAGAAGAAAAAATGAGATACTCAGATGCAGATTTAGCGGAGTTCAAAGAAATAATTTTACAAAAAATGGAGAAGGCAAAAATTGACTTAGAGCTGATAAAAAGTGCCTACATGAATGACTTAAATAATGGAACTGATGATACATCACCAACATTCAAAGCATTTGAAGAAGGTAGTGAAACTATGTCAAAAGAAGCCAACTCGCAATTAGCTATTCGTCAGGAGAAGTTTCTTCGCGATTTAAAAAATGCGCTTTTCCGTGTGGAAAATAAAACATATGGTGTTTGTAAAGTAACAGGAAAACTAATTTCGAAAGAAAGACTACGCGTTGTTCCTCATGCTACAATGAGTATTGAAGCTAAAAATTTACAACGATAACAACTTTACAATTAATAATGTAACGCTCCAAACGGGGCGTTATTTTTTAGAAAAATAGTTTTATTTTTGCGCCATACGAAGTCGAAATCAGAATTGTACGAAGTAAATAAAACCAAAAAATGTCCTTAAGAAATTCCATTTTAATCATTGCTATTATATTATTGGTTGACCAATTCGTCAAAATCTATATAAAAACTAATTTCGTTTATGGCGAAGTCGGGCAAGTTGATGTTGCCAGTTGGTTTAAAATATTGTTAATTGAAAATGAAGGAATGGCTTGGGGAGCAAAAATTCCTGGTACTCATGGTAAATTAATCCTAACCGTATTCCGAATTTTAGCAGTTTTTGGAATTGGCTATTGGTTGTATGATTCTAGCACAAAACACAGTTCTAATTTTTTGATGGTTGCTATCGCTTTAATATTTGCAGGTGCCGTTGGAAATATTATTGATTCTGTTTTTTATGGAGTTATTTTCGATGATAGCTACAATAATTTAGCAACAGTATTTGCAGAAAAACCATACGGTACTTTGTTTCACGGAAAAGTGGTTGATATGTTATATTTCCCTATTATTGAAGGAAAATTTCCAAATTGGTTGCCTATTTGGGGCGGACAGCCATTCAAATTTTTTAATGCTATTTTTAATATTGCCGATATGGCGATTTCAACAGGTGTTGGAATTTTGATTGTGTTTAACAAAAAAGCATTTGCCCAAAAGACTTCTATAGGAACGAATAGTTAGTAGTTGGCGTAACACAATAATCTAAACGAATATCAGATGGGGAAACGTCATCTATCGTTTCTTCAGGGTCAAAAAAGGAAAGCCCAATTTTGATTATATCTTCAGGGCATTTAGATAAAAAAGTATCATAGAAACCTTTCCCATATCCTACTCTATTTCCAAATTTGTCATAGGCTAAAAGCGGCACAAAAACGACTTGTATTTTAGCATTCGGAACTTCAATACCATCAACAGGTTCGTAGATTTTGTATTCGTTTTTTTGAAATTTAGTATTGTCGGTTAACAAATAATTGGTCATTTCAAGAGTTTCAAAATTGCTTTTAGCAACTACAATTTCTTTGTCTTTTCCTGCTACTATTTGGAGAATGAATTCAGTTTCTACTTCCTTTTGCTCTTCGATAGTAAAAAATAAATGGAAATAGGTTTTCTCCCAGACGTCAAGTTCTAACAATCTATTAGCAATTGCTAAACTTTTATCATCAATTTCTTCAAGCGATAATTCTTGGCGCAAGGCTCTATATTTAGCCCGGAGTTCTTTTTTGTTCATACTTCAAAAGTACTTTAATTTTTATAACTTTGAAATCCTAAATCCTCATTCTTAAATGAATATTCCTTCTATCGAACTTCAGATACAAACTCTGCCCGACAATCCGGGCGTGTACCAGTATTACGATAAAGAAGGCAAAATTTTATATGTTGGGAAAGCAAAAAATCTCAAGAAAAGAGTTTCATCCTATTTCAATAAACAACATGATAATGCTAAGACTAATGTCTTGGTCAGGAAGATTGTCGAGATAAAACATATAGTAGTTTGTTCAGAGCAAGATGCACTTTTGCTAGAAAACAATCTGATAAAAAAGCTTCAGCCACGCTACAATGTACTATTGCGTGATGATAAAACCTATCCTTGGATTTGCATCAAAAAAGAACCTTTTTCCCGAATATTTCTTACTCGAAGAATGACCAAAGATGGCTCGGAATATTTTGGTCCATATACTAATTTTAAAACGGTAAATACCATTTTAGATTTAATCAAAGAGTTGTATCCGTTGCGAACCTGCAACTATGATTTAAACGAAAGCAATATCAGATCAAAAAAATACAAAGTCTGTTTGGAATACCATATTGGGAATTGCAAAGGGCCGTGTGAAGGATTTGAAACCTTAGAAAATTATCAGAAACAAGTTGATGCCATTCGCCAAATTCTAAAAGGAAACTTTAAAGACAGCATGCGCGATTTCAAAAAAATGATGCAAGATTTGGCTTCCGAAATGAAATTTGAAGCAGCACAAAAAGTTAAAGATAAGATTAATGTTTTAGAAAATTATCAATCTCGTTCCACCATTTTAAATCCAAAAATTTCTAACATTGATGTGTTCTCCATTGTTTCAGATGAAACTATGGCGTATGTCAACTTTTTACAAATTTCACATGGCGCTATCATTCGGTCGTTCACATTGGAACTCAAAAAGAAACTGGATGAAACAGATGAAGAATTGTTAGAGCTTGCTGTGGTAGAACTTCGGGATCGATTTCAGTTGAATTCAAAAGAAATTGTTCTGCCTTTTGCTTTAGATTTTGGTTCTACAATAAAGGTTACTGTTCCGCAACTCGGAGACAAAAAACAGATATTAGACCTTTCTGAAAGAAATGCAAAGTACCAGCGATTAGAACAATTAAAACAAATTCAAATAGTTGATCCAGAACGTCACACGAATAGAATTATGGCACAAATGCAAAAAGATTTACGTCTTTCTGTAGAGCCCAGACATATGGAGTGTTTTGATAATTCGAATATTCAAGGAACCAATCCCGTTTCGGCTTGTGTTGTTTTTAAAGATGGCAAACCAAGCAAAAAAGACTACCGTCATTTTAATATCAAAAACGTTGAAGGACCAAATGATTTTGCATCAATGGAAGAAGTGGTTTACAGAAGATACAAACGACTTTTAGATGAAAATCAACCATTACCTCAATTAATAATCATCGATGGGGGAAAAGGACAATTGTCATCGGCACTCAAAAGCATTGATGATTTAGGTTTGCGAGGGAAAATTGCTATCATAGGTATTGCCAAACGATTAGAAGAATTGTTTTATCCTGGCGATTCGGTTCCGTTATATTTGGATAAAAAATCAGAAACGTTAAAAATCATTCAGCAGCTGCGTAACGAAGCACACCGTTTTGGAATTACACATCATCGCGATAAGCGAAGTAAATCGGCATTAAATTCGACCATAGAACTGATTCCAGGAATTGGAGAAAAGACGATGCTGACGTTACTAAAACATTTTAAAAGTGTTAAAAGATTAAAATTAGCCACAGAAAAAGAAATTTCTGATGTTGTTGGAGTATCAAAAGCCATAAAAATTTCCGAATTTTACCAAAAAGAAATTTAAATGCGTAAAGAGCCCTTAGCTATAATCAATAATCCATTAGCCAAAAGCCAAAAGCCATTAGCTAAAATAAATCTTTTCGGCAAAGCATATTTAACTTTTGCCTATTGCCTATTGCTTATTGCCTTTCTATTTCTTCCAATTACTTCATTTTCTCAGGAAACTACAAAGCGTCCCAAAATCGGCTTAGTATTAAGTGGTGGCGGCGCTAAAGGATTTGCACACATAGGAGTTTTAAAAATGCTCGAAGAAGCTGGGGTAAAAGTTGATTATATTGCCGGAACAAGTATGGGTGCTGTAATTGGAGGACTATATGCTTCGGGTTATAGTGCTACACAAATAGATTCAATTTTTTACAACACTGACTTCGATGAATTACTACAAGATTATATTCCTCGCTCTTCGAAAAGCTTTTATGAGAAACGAAATGATCAAATGTATCCACTTACGTTACCATTTGACAAACTAAAAATAGGCGTCCCATTAGCACTTTCTAAAGGAATGTATAACTATAATCTCTTATCAAAACTTACTCATAAAGTGAGACATGTTAGAGATTTTAATAAGCTTCCTATACCTTTTTTGTGTATTGCCACAGATATTGAAAAAGGAGAACAAGTCATTTTGAAAGAAGGCTACTTGGCCCAGGCAATGTTAGCGAGTTCTGCATTTCCCTCTTTATTTTCACCAGTAGAAATAGATGGGAAACTATTGATTGATGGAGGTGTGGTAAACAATTATCCAGTTGAAGAAATTCGTAAAATGGGAGCAGACATTGTTATAGGTGTTGATGTCCAAGACGATTTAAAAGACCGCAATTCTTTGAAAGATGCTACTCGAATTTTAGTTCAAATCACCAATCTTGACATGATTAAGACGATGAAAGACAAACAGAAACTAACCGATATTTACATTAAACCAGAAGTTTCAGACTATGGCGTAATTTCATTTAACGAAGGGCAGGAAATTGTTAAGAAAGGAAAAGAAGCTGCATTTGGAGTCTCTCAGCAACTTAAAAAGCTAGCCGATACAACTATAGTATATAAACTCAATGAGGTAAAGGTAAAAAAGGATCTTTTACAAGTTAAAAGCATTTCCATAAACAAATTAGATAATTATACCAGAGCTTATGTTTTAGGGAAACTTCGTTTTAATAATGGCAAAAAAATTACGTATGAAGATTTAAAAACCGGAATAAATAATATCAATGCTACTCAGAATTTTAGCAGAATTAGTTACACTCTTGAAAGTAAAGAAAACGAAGACGAATTAAAATTAAGTTTGACCGAAAACCCAACCAAAACGTTTTTGAAGTTCGGACTACATTATGATGGTTTATACAAAAGTGCAGTTTTAGCAAACATTACTCAAAAAAAATCGTTGTTTAAAAACGATGTGGCATCTCTAGATCTTGGACTTGGAGATAATATCCGATATAATTTTGATTACTATATTGACAATGGTTTTTATTGGAGTTTTGGAATAAAATCACGTTTAAATACTTTTAATAAAAATGTAACTACCGATTTTAGAAATGGCGAATTATTATCACAACTTGGATTAAACACTATCAATATTGATTTTTCAGACCTAACCAATCAGGTCTACATTCAAACTGTTTTTATTCAGAAGTTCTTAATTGGTGCCGGAATAGAGCATAAGTTATTAAGAATAAAATCCGACAACTTAGGTAATATAAACCCAACTTTCGAAAAAAGTAGTTATCTAAGTGTTTTTGGCTATATGACTTATGATTCGTTTGATAATAAACTATTTCCAAAAAAAGGATGGATGTTTACCGGAGACATGCATTCTTTTCTTCTTTCTTCTGATTATACAAATGAATTTAATCGCTTTACTATTGCAAAAGGAGAAATAGGTGTAGTTAAATCTATAAATAAAAAACTAACGGTTAAAGTTCAGTCAGAAGTCGGATTTAGCATTGGTGAAGACAGTGTGCCTTTTTTTGATTTCGTTCTGGGAGGCTATGGATTTAATACAGTAAATAATTTTAAGCCCTTTTATGGGTATGATTTTTTAAGTATTGCTGGGGATAGTTATTTCAAATCGTGCTTTACTTTGGATTATGAGTTTTACAAAAAAAACCACTTCAATTTAGCGGCTAATTATGCCAATGTTCAAGACCAATTATTTGAAAACGGAAACTGGCTTTCAAAACCAACCTATAACGGATATGCAATAGGTTATGCCTTAGAATCAATTATCGGCCCAATTGAAATCAAATACTCATGGTCGCCAGAATTAAATAGAGGGTACGCTTATTTTGCTGTTGGGTTTGCATTTTAAAACCAATACTATTGTTTTTTATCTGTATTAAAATAAAAAACTATATTTGAAGCTATTATTTTTAACTAAAAATCTCATTATGTCTATTTGGAAAAGAAAACCTATGGCGCTTTTACTTGCTGAAGCGTCTGAATCTGATAAAGGATTAAAAAGAACACTTACCGCTTGGTCACTTGTTGCATTAGGAATTGGAGCAATTATTGGTGCCGGACTTTTTGTTAGAACAGCAACAGCAGCAGCTCAAAATGCAGGACCATCAGTTACTATAGGATTCATCGTTGCAGCCATTGGTTGTGCTCTGGCAGGGTTATGTTATGCCGAATTGTCTTCATCTATTCCTATTGCCGGAAGTGCTTATACTTATACTTATGCTACAATGGGTGAATTCCTTGCTTGGATTATCGGTTGGGATTTAATTTTAGAATATGCCGTTGGAGCAGCAACTGTTGGAATTGCGTGGAGTGAATACCTCAACAACCTGCTGGTCAATGTTCTCCATGTTAGCCCAATTCCTTATGAGTGGTGCCATTCGCCTTTTCAAAACTCAATAGATGGTGTAAGCGGAATTATCAATTTACCTGCGCTATTTATTGTAGCTGCCATCAGTTTGCTTTTAATCAAAGGAACACAAGAATCAGCTTTTGTAAACGGAATTATTGTCGTGGTCAAAGTGGCTATCGTTGTAATGATTATCATTTTTGGCTGGCATTTTGTAAAACCTGAAAATCATACACCTTATATTCCTGAACCGGGAATCTTTACAGATGAACACGGTGTTGGACATAGTTTTGGAGGAATCATGGGAATTCTTGGTGCAGCAGGAACGGTTTTCTTTGCTTTCATCGGATTTGATGCTGTGAGTACAGCCGCTCAGGAAACTAAAAATCCTAAACGCGATATGCCAATCGGAATCTTAGGATCTTTGGCAGTTTGCACTGTTTTATATATTCTTTTCGCTCACGTATTAACAGGACTTGAATCTGTTGAGTTTTTTAGAACTGGCGGGAAAGAAGCATCTGTTGCCAACGCGATAACTGCGGCAATGCCAGGATTTGAATGGTTGGCTCAGTTCGTAACGGTGGCAATATTAGCAGGATTCTCATCTGTAATCCTAGTCATGTTATTAGGTCAGTCGAGAGTATTTTACTCAATGGGTAAGGATGGTTTATTACCAAAGTCCTTCAGTGACGTACATCCAAAATACAAAACACCATACAAAGCTAACTTGGTAATTATGGTAATTGTCGGTTTGTTTGCCGCATTTATTCCAGGTGACATTGTTGGTGATATGACAAGCATCGGAACCCTTTTCGCCTTTATCTTAGTTTGTATATCTGTAATTGTATTGCGTAAAACAGAGCCTGATATGAAACGTGAATTCAAAACACCATTTGTACCTTTTGTTCCAATATTAGGTATTTTAGTTTGCCTAGCCATGATTTACGGATTAGGTTGGACAAACTGGTTAAGACTTATAGGTTGGTTAGCTATCGGTTTTGTTGTTTATTTTGGCTATAGTAAGAAAAATAGTAGACTGAATAATCCCAAAGATCAATAGAGCTTAAAAATAAATTACAAAAAGGATTAATGGGTTCGCTCTTTAATCCTTTTTTTAGATATTAAAAATTGACAATTATCATTTTTAGAATTTATATTTTTCCGATATTTGTTATGTGAAAAAATGGGATAATTCATTAGCTCACCTTAAATTCCTCATCAAGAGAAATCCTGAATGAGTTTTTAAATAAGAATAAATATTAATTTGAATTCATTTTCAAATTTTCAAATTAAAAATACTATGCCTTTATATCATAAACTAGGAAATATTCCCCAAAAAAGACACACACAGTTTGAAAAACCAACTGGGGGTTTGTACTATGAACAGCTTTTTGGTACTGAAGGGTTTCATGGACATTCTTCATTGCTATATCATGTTCATAGACCAACTCAACTCAAGGAAATATCCAAATCATATTCTGTAGAACCAAAAATTGCTATTGGCAAAAACTTAAAATCATTACTTCTAAAAGGCTTCGAATTAAAACCCGAAGATGATTTTTTAGATAGTAGAAAAGCTATGCTTGTTAACCGCGATTGTATCATTGGATTGGCAGCGCCAAGAAAATCATTAACAAGCTATTTCTACAAAAACGCCGATGCCGATGAACTTATTTTCATTCACAAGGGAAAAGGCAAACTGCGCTCCATGATGGGAAATATCCAATTCGAATATGGAGATTATCTTATCATTCCACGCGGAATGATATATCAAATCGAATTCGAGAACGAAGATAATAGATTGTTTTATGTCGAGTCGTATGCGCCTTTTTACACACCAAAACGATATAAAAACGAATCTGGGCAACATTTAGAACACTCCCCTTTTTGCGAACGAGATTTCAAATTGCCAACCGAATTGGAGACACACGATGAAAAAGGCGATTTTACAATCAAAATCAAAAAAGAAGGCATGATACACGATCTGATTTATGCTAAACATCCTTTTGACGTTATTGGCTGGGACGGATACAATTTTCCATACGGATTCAGTATTCATAATTTTGAACCAATAACAGGTCGTGTACACCAGCCACCTCCTGTTCACCAAACATTCGAAACGTCGACTTTTGTAGTTTGTTCCTTCTGTCCAAGGTTATATGATTACCATCCAAAAGCTATTCCAGCACCTTATAATCATAGCAATATTGATAGTGATGAGGTTTTATATTATGTTGATGGCGATTTTATGTCACGAAATAATATTGAACAAGGGCATATTACATTGCATCCAAAAGGAATTCCACACGGGCCAGCACCAGGCGCAATGGAACGTAGCATCGGCCAAACAGTAACACAAGAATTAGCCGTTATGGTTGATACTTTTCGGCCATTAATGGTAACCGAAGAAGCTATGGCATTAGACGACGGAAAATATTATAAATCTTGGGTAGAATAGTTAGGAGCTATTTGCTTCGCCTGTTCGCTCTTTTAGTAGCTCGAGTCCATCTGTCCGCTATATCTTTTTGTTTTTGAAGAAAAATAAAAAGGATACCGCTACCATCAGGGCTAGAAGTTAAAACCAACAATAACATTCGGATAACCAAATAACCAAATCAACAAATTAACACAATGAGTAAAGAAATAAATTCCGTTGAATACGGACTAGAAAAAATATTTGAAGGAGCGCAAGATTTCCTTCCTCTTTTAGGAACTGATTATGTTGAGTTTTATGTAGGCAATGCCAAGCAAGCTGCTCACTTCTATAAAACGGCTTTTGGATTTCAGTCGCATGCCTATGCAGGATTGGAAACCGGAATGAAAGACAGAGCATCCTATGTTTTAAAACAAGACAAAATACGTTTGGTTTTAACTACAGCATTAAACAGCAATTCACCAATTGGCGAACATGTAAAAAAGCATGGTGATGGTGTAAAAATAATTGCGCTTTGGGTTGAAGATGCTCGTTCAGCATTTGAAGAAACTACCAATCGCGGTGCTAAAGTATATATGGAACCAACAGTAGAAAAAGACGAACATGGAGAAGTAGTTCGAGCCGGAATTTATACATACGGAGAAACGGTTCATATGTTTGTGGAGCGCAAAAATTACAAAGGTGCTTTTTTACCAGGTTACAAGGAATGGAAATCCGATTACAATCCAGCTCCGGTTGGTTTGAAATATGTAGATCATATGGTAGGAAATGTGGGTTGGAATGAAATGAATACCTGGGTAAAATGGTATGAAGATGTTATGGGATTTGTAAACTTCCTTTCATTTGATGACAAGCAAATCACAACTGAATACTCGGCTTTGATGAGTAAAGTAATGAGTAATGGTAATGGAAGAATTAAATTCCCAATTAACGAACCAGCTGAAAGCAAAAAGCGTTCTCAGATCGAAGAATACTTAGATTTCTACGAAGGTTCAGGTGTTCAGCATATTGCAGTGGCAACCGATGATATCATCAAAACAATTGCGGATATGCGTTCTAGAGGTATTGAGTTCTTAAGTACGCCACCACAGGCCTATTACGATGCAATTCCAGAACGACTGAAAGATCATATGCACAAGTTCAAAGAAGACATTAATGAACTTCAAAAATTAGGAATCATGATTGACGCAGATGATGAAGGTTATTTGCTTCAAATATTTACAAAACCTATTGAAGACCGACCGACTTTATTTTTCGAAATTATTCAAAGAATGGGTGCCAGAGGTTTTGGAGCAGGAAATTTCAAAGCACTATTTGAATCTATCGAAAGAGAACAAATGCTTAGAGGGACTTTGTAAAAAACCAAACTTCTTTGAATATTATTTAAAAATCAACTATTAAAATAATAATTTTTTTCTAATTAATTGTTAAAGTTGATAAATCACTTGTAATTCTGTAATGGTATAAACTACATTTGAACCATCAAAAAACAGGGAGTGATTTCCTTATATTTTGGATAAATTATAATAATTTATAGTTTTAAGGTTGGTTAATAGCATAAAAACTCAGTCATTAATTTGATTGGGTTTTTTTGTTTTAATACATTTGGAACAGAAATTGCAATTGCAGTTTTTGAAATCAATTGAACATGAAAAATTTTTTCTTCTTATTGTTGCTTTTAATGACTGTAAGTTTTGATTCTCAAAAGTCAGAAGCCTATGATAGTGGAGAATGGTTCAAGTTTAGAATACATTATGGGTTTATCAATGCAGGTTATGCTACACTAGAAGTTAAAGAAGCCTTCAAGGACAATAAAAATATATATCATGCTATTGGAAAAGGATATACAGTCGGGATGTCACGCTTTTTCTTTAAAGTAGACGACAACTATGAAAGTTATTTTGATAAAGTAACCAATAAACCCTATCAATATGTTAGAAAAATAGATGAAGGCGGTTACACCAAAAACCAAGAAGGATTCTTTAATCAAGAAAAGAATAAAGTTTTGGTTAAAGATTATAAAAATAAAACCGAAAAAACATTTTCGGTAACAGAAAATGTTCAAGACATAGTTTCTACTTTTTATTTTTTAAGAAATCATCCAAATATTGACAAACTAAAAGTTGGAGAATCGATCGTAGTGGACATGTTTTTTGATGATGAAGTATATAAGTTCAAGTTAAAATTCATAGGAAAGGAAGATCTAAAAACTAAATTTGGAACCGCTCCAACGATGATTTTTAGACCTATTGTTCAATCAGGAAGAGTTTTCAAAGAAGAAGAAAGTCTAACGGTTTGGATTTCAGATGATGAAAATAAAATTCCGTTGCGAATAAAAGCCAGCTTAGCAGTCGGTTCTATAAAAGCGGATTTAGATAGTTTCAAAGGATTAAAAAATCCATTTATGGTTAAATTAAAAAATTAATGAATACTAAAACAAATTCAGAAGAAATATTAGAAGCATTAGAACAAAAATTTGCGGCTATAAATCAAAAAACTGAAACGCATCTTGAAGGGCTACTTTGGTCAAAGCCAATAACCTATTGGGATTATATTCAAACCGATGCTTTACTGAATTTGCAAACACAAAGAACTGTTCTTCCTGATGAAATGGTTTTTATCATGTATCATCAAGTAAATGAATTATTATTCAAAATGATACTTTGGGAAATCAATCAATTGTGTCATATTGATAAACCAAAAACAGATTTCTTTACCGAAAAACTGAGACGAATTAGCCGCTATTTTGATATGTTAACAACCTCTTTCGACATAATGGGTGATGGAATGGAAGTTGAACAATACATGAAATTTAGAAATACACTAACTCCTGCAAGTGGTTTCCAAAGTGCGCAATACCGATTTATAGAATTTTCCTCAACTGATTTAATCAACCTAATTGATTATAGATTCAGAGCTTCTATAGATAGAAACACTCCTTATTCACATGCATTTGAACATCTGTATTGGCAGGCTGCTGGAAAAGATTATCAAACCGGGGAAAAATCATTTTTGATTTTAGAATTCGAAAGAAAATATCGTGAAGAATTTCTTCGCTATATGGAAAAATACAATACTATCAATATTTGGCAAAAATTCAAGCAATTGCCTGATGCAGACCAAAAAGATAGAGAACTAGTAAATGCAATGCGTCATTACGATTACACTGTAAATGTTACATGGGTGATTGGACATTTGAATGCCGCCAAAAAATATATTGACAGCGGAAAAGGTTCGGGCGAAGCCACCGGAGGAAGCGATTGGAAAAAATACATGCATCCAAAATACCAACGCAGAATATTTTTCCCAGAATTATGGAGCGAAGAAGAATTAAAAAACTGGGGCGAAGGAGTATAGGTAAGAACGATGTCAAAAACATTTCAAAAAGTATTTCTGATTTTTCTTCTTTCAACATTTATAATCTCTTGTGATAAAACAAATGAAGAAGAAATTATTGTCCCAAAAGCCAAATTAAAATTGGTTGAATTTGGATTCAATATACATGATTTTAATATAGTCAATGACACCATAAATTCAGGGGATACTTTTGGAAGTTTGTTAGAAAAACAAAACCTTGCCGGAAGAAAAGTCTATGATATAGTAGCCAAAGTAAAAGACACTTTTGACGTTAGAAGTATCCGCATAGGAAAACCATTTACTATCCTAAGAAGCAAAGACAGAGCCAATAAAATTCAGGTTTTAATTTATCAACCAGACCGATTGAATTTTTATGTCATTGATTTCAGAGATTCAATAATAGTTTATAAAAAAGCAAAGCCATTAACGTTTAAAACTCGAACAATTGCAGGCGCATTAAACGGTTCGCTTTCTGAAACACTTCAGAATCTAAAAGTTGATCCTGCTTTAGCCCCAAGAATAGCAAAAATTTATGCTTGGTCAATAGACTTTTTTAAATTGAAAAAAGGGGATAAGTTCGCTTTAAAGTTTACCGAAAGATATATTAATGATACTATTTATGATGGTGTTGATAGTCTAAAAGCTGCGTTTTTTGAATACAAAGGCAAGAAAGTCTATGCTTTTCCATTTGCACCCGATGCCAATATCAAAAAGCAGCAATACTTTGATGAAGAAGGAAAAATATTAAAAAGCTATTTCCTAAAAGCACCATTGAAATTCGTAAATATTACATCTCGTTTTGCTAAAAACAGATTTCATCCAGTTCAATTAATTTGGAAAGCACATAAAGGAACCGATTATGCTGCACCGACAGGAACACCAATTATGACAACCGCAGCAGGTGTTGTAGAACAAGCCGGATTTACAACAGGTAATGGAAATTTCGTAAAAGTAAAACACGACAAAACCTATTCAACGCAATATTTGCACATGTCAAAAATATTGGTCAGACGTGGTCAAAGAGTAACACAAGGGCAAGTTATAGGTAAAGTAGGAAGCACAGGTTTAGCGACTGGTCCACACGTTTGTTATCGTTTTTGGAGAAATGGTGTCCAGGTTGATGCGTTACGATTGAATTTACCAACATCTACTCCAATGGATTCAAAATATAGACAAAAATATATGGAATACATGAATCCGCTTAAAAGAGAATTGGACAGTGTTTCTGATGCTTCCAAAAAATAATTTTCTCAACTATAACGTTAGCGTAAAAGATTCCTAGAATTTTATACCAATCATATTTGTAAATTTGTCATTCACACGAGGTTCATGAGCCCACATAAAGCTTTAGCTGGATTGGCGAAGCAATTGTATGACTTGAGCGAAAAGAATTGAACGAAGTTAAATAAAAACATTTAAAATGGCTTTACCAAATATAAATCCAACCAGCACAAAAGCCTGGGAGAAACTCAATCAGCACTATGCTCAAATGAAGCATGTTTCAATGAGGGAAATGTTTTCCAATGATACATCAAGAGCTGAAAAATTTCACATTCAATGGAATGATTTCTTAGTTGATTATTCTAAAAACATAATCGATCAGGAAACGCTAACATTACTTCAAGATTTAGCAACTGAAGTAAATTTAAAATCTGCTATTGAAAGCTATTTTTCAGGAGAAAATATTAATCAAACCGAAAACAGAGCGGTGCTTCACACAGCTTTACGGGCTCCAAAAAGCGCAACCGTTTTAGTTGATGGACAAAACGTACTCTCCGAAATTTTTGAAGTAAAGAACAAAATCAAAAAATTTAGTGACGAAATCATTTTAGGAACAAGAAAAGGAAATACCGGAAAAGCATTTACCGATGTTGTTAATATAGGAATTGGGGGTTCAGATTTAGGACCAGCTATGGTTGTTGATGCATTGCAATATTATAAAAACAATCTGAATGTTCATTTTGTATCCAATGTTGATGGAGATCACGTGAATGAAATCATTAAAAAAATAAATCCCGAAACCACACTTTTTGTAATCGTTTCGAAAACATTTACTACTCAAGAGACTTTAACCAATTCTGAGACAATCAGAACGTGGTTTCTGAAATCAGCCAAACAAGAAGATGTAGCCAAACATTTTGTTGCAGTTTCAACTAACATTCAAAAAGTCACTGATTTCGGAATTAATCCGGACAATATTTTCCCCATGTGGGATTGGGTTGGCGGACGATTTTCACTTTGGAGTGCCGTTGGTTTGTCTATAAGTTTGGCCGTTGGATTTGACAATTTCGACAATTTATTAAAAGGTGCCAACGAAATGGACGAGCATTTCAAAACGGCCGATTTTGAAGAAAATATTCCAGTTATTTTAGCTTTACTAAGTATTTGGTATAACAATTTTTTCGGAGCTGAAAGCGAAGCTTTAATTCCCTACACCCAATATTTACAAAAATTAGCTCCATATCTTCAGCAAGGTATTATGGAAAGCAACGGTAAAAGTGTTGGCCGTGATGGGAAACCGGTAAATTATCAAACTGGTACTATTATTTGGGGTGAACCTGGAACTAATTCACAACACGCCTTTTTTCAATTAATCCATCAAGGAACAAAATTAATCCCAACTGATTTTATCGGATTTGTAAAACCATTATATGGAAACCAAGACCATCACAATAAATTAATGTCTAATTTTTTTGCCCAAACAGAAGCTTTATTAAACGGGAAAACAGAAGCACAAGTCAAAACTGAATTTGAAAAACAAAACATCTTTGAAGAGAAAGCTGCTTTCCTGCAGCCATTTAAGGTTTTTAATGGCAATAAACCAACAAATACTTTGTTAATAGAAAAACTTACGCCAAAAACGTTGGGTTCTTTAATTGCTTTGTATGAGCATAAAATATTTGTTCAGGGAATTATCTGGAACATTTTCAGTTATGACCAATGGGGTGTTGAATTAGGGAAACAATTGGCCAATTCAATTTTAGATGAAATTCAAAATTCAAAAGTAAAACAACACGACAGCTCAACAGCCTTTTTACTTAAGCATTTTCTGAAAGATAAATAATTATCAAAACGGATTCGTTATAAATAGACTATTTTTTATACCTTTTTTTGTTATATTTGTTATTCTAAAAAATAAAAAAATGTACACTTTTGTTCAAAAATTCCATTCAGGTTGGGCTTATATAGCCTTGTTATTATTAGTTTTCGCAGTAGTAAATTCATTTTTAGGAAAATCTTCAAAAAAAGAATTCATAGCCAAAGACAGAAAAATTGCACTATTTGACTCATAGCTACACACATACAATTAGTAGTAGGTTTAATTTTATATTTTTTGTCACCACTAGGCTCAGCATCAATTGGCCAAATGGCAGAATCAGATGTAAGATTAACATGGTTGGAACATCCAATAATAAATATTTTAGCTATTGTTTTAATAACTATCGGTTGGTCAAAACATAAAAAAGCAACTACTGACAAAGTAAAATTTAATTGTATTTTCTTATTCTACGGTCTAGGATTGCTGTTAATTTTAAGCCGAATTCCATGGAAATTGTGGTTTTAAAAAGTAAAAACTAAAAGTCCTTTTCAGGACTTTTTTCATCAAGGGGCACTTTTTTAATTTAGCCATCTAATTAAAATACTACTTATGAATAATAAGATATTAATACTGTTTTTTATACTACTTACTTCTTTATTTTCAAGTATTTCGGCCCAAAAAAAGCTTGACAAAAAAGCTATAAGCAAGGCCAAAACAGTCAAAATTAATGAACCAAATGAGCAGGAAAAAGCTGTCGCAGCGGTAAAAGTTGACACCTTTAAATTTAAAACAATTTTAGGTATTGATTCATTAAACCTTTACAATGCTAATGCAAAGTTAAGGTTATTGAAGAAAAATGCTCACGCTTCTTATTACCATAAGAAATTCAACGGAAGACGAACAGCAAGCGGAAAAAAATTTGACAACAACGGATATACAGCAGCCCACAAAAAATTGCCTTTTGGCACAAAACTAAAAGTAACTAATGAAGCCAATGGTAAATCGGTAATTGTTGAGGTTACAGACCGCGGACCATTTTCAAAAGCACGTGAAATAGATTTAAGCAGAAGAGCCTTTATGGATATTGCCTCAAACCAAAATTCGGGAGTAACTATTGTAACTATAGAAGAAGTGATTGAACCAAAATAATTACCAGGTTTTAAAAGGTTTTACACTCAAATAAGCATTATAAAAACGTTCATCATTAGTTACTTCTTTTCCAAGCCAGCTAGGTTTTTCAAAATCTTCATCTTCCGATTGCAATTCGATTTCAGCAACAATCAATCCCATATTATCGCCTACAAAAACATCAACTTCGTACATATGTTTTCCAACCATTACTTCATGGCGAGTTTTATCAATAATACTGTTTTCACAGATGGTCAATAACTTTTCAGCATCTTGTACCGGAATTTCTGTTTCCCATTCCAATCGCGTTGTTCCGGTTGAATTTCCTTTTCCTTTAATGGTCAAAAACCCCTTATTTTCTTTAATTCGGATACGAACCGTTCGCTCCACATTGGAATTTAAATAGGCCTGAACAATCCTTTTTTTAGCAAAAGTCTCATTTATAAAATCATTCGAAACCACTAAAAATTTACGTTCTATTTCTATCATTTTTTGAATTTATTGTGATTAGCCTCAGGTTAAAACCCTAGGCAATAAATATATTATAAATTTGTGATATGGCTGACCCAATTTCATACAGAAAAATTATTCATATCGATATGGACGCTTTCTATGCTTCTGTCGAGCAGATGGATAATCCTGAGTTGAAAGGAAAGCCTTTGGCTGTTGGCGGAAGCGAAACGCGAGGTGTAGTTTCGGCAGCAAGTTATGAAGCCCGAAAATTTGGAGTTAGAAGTGCAATGAGTGGTGTTCAGGCCAAACGCAATTGCCCCGATTTAATTTTCGTCCGACCAAGATTTGAGCGTTATAAAGAAATTTCAAAACAAATCCGAAAGATATTTCAAGAGTATACCGATATGGTTGAACCATTATCTTTAGACGAAGCGTATCTCGACGTTACCCAAAACAAAAAAGGAAATCCAAGTGCCTCATTAATCGCTCAGGAAATTAGAAAGCGGATATTTGAAGAAGTTGGAATTACAGCTTCTGCCGGAATTTCGGTAAATAAATTTGTAGCAAAAGTCGCGAGCGATTACAACAAACCCAACGGACAAAAAACAGTTAATCCGGAAGAAGTAGAATTATTTTTGGAAAACTTGGACATCAAAAAATTCTATGGAGTCGGTAAGGTAACAGCAGACAAAATGTATCATTTGGGAATATTTACTGGAAAAGATTTGAAATCAAAATCGGTAGAATTTTTAGAAGAGCACTTCATTAAAAGTGGGTTGTATTATTACAATATTGTTCGCGGCATTCACAACAGCGAAGTTAAGCCCAATAGAATTACAAAATCGGTTGCAGCGGAACATACCTTTAACGAAAACCTGACTTCCGAAATATTTATGATAGAAAAATTGGAACGCATCGCTTTGGAATTGGAAAATCGCTTAAAGAAATATAATA
>NZ_JBMOGQ010000022.1:0-23900 GCF_049318325.1 Flavobacterium sp.
CGCAGCATCTTACCACTTGGAGGCATTACACTTCCACAGTCACCTCCAATTTTACACAAAACACTTCCGTTTTCTATGGCATCTTTTACTTGGTCATAATTAGTTAATGCAGGATGTTCACCATTGGCAGAATGGCATGAAGTACATTTTGCAGTCATTATAGGTTTAATGTTTGCGTTATAAGTTGGGTTTGTAACAACTGGTTGAATTTCTTGAATAGTAGTTGTATCACATGATATTATTAAATAGCCAGCCAATAAAACCGATAAAACCAATATTATTTTTATTTTTTTCATAATTTTTTTTTTAAAATACTCTATACATATTAAATCCGAAATAAAGACTTCCTTTACCCCAATCTCCTCCAGCATTAGAGAATATTGCGACATCATTCATAGGTTGACTGTTTGAGAAAACCAATTGAAACACATGTCCGCCGGTTTCAATATCTAAACCTACAGTTAGCGGATTGTGATAAATGGAATTAGTATCTTCGGGTAAATTTAACCTAGCAGCATATTCAAGATTAATGCTTAATCTTTTTGCTATTTTATAACGTGTTCCTGCTCCAACTAAGTAGATATTCTTTTGGTCATATAGAGCATCGTATAAATTTTTGTGTACAAAAATACCCGCTAATTCTCCTGAAAATGAATTAGAAAATTTTCTTGATAGTAATAATTGGGTTGTAAATGCCAAACGATTATTAAATTTTAATCCAGGATATAATTCTTTTTTTAATTCACTATTAATATCCATGGTATTATATCCAACAATAGTTACAGGAAAACCATCAACTTGTTGATTTGCAAGCCTGTATTTTATGGCAAACTCATAGGTTTTTTGGTAAGTATGTCTAGATACCCCAAAAGAAAGCCAATCTGCAGCACCATAGATGCCGCCTATTTTGGTTAAGGCATTATCCAAACCAAAGAAATTATTAATACCGTATTTTAAATCTCCAAAACGGTGAGAAACCAGAAAATAAAATTCTCCTTTGGCTGGGAGTTTAGTTGACTGCATATTACAAACTTGTAATCCTTTGAAAGCAGCAGATGCTAATTCTTTTTCTTTTGGAACAGAATCGAGTTCCTTCATTAATTCATCTTGAGCATTTACTATCGTAAAAGCAAAAAACAATAAGGCTGATAAGGCAATTTTGATTAACTTCATTTTTAAATTTATTTATTATTTGGAAAGGTTACATTGATCAAGTCTTACTTCTCCCAATAGGTCATCATAGCCAACTACTCTTCCTTTTACAGTTACTTTTTGATCTTTTTTTAGAGTTTTAGAAGCATTTGAAAAATTACAGTTAACCGAATTATCTAAAATCACTTCTTTGTCATTAATTGATGTAACAATTCCAGAAACGGATACTGGTTTTTCAAGGTATTTTTTATTTGAAGCTGTAGCGTTTGAACTGAATTCAGTTACAATTGCTGCGGAGGAAACTGAAAAATCGGGTTCTTCAGATTGAATATCTCTTTTACCTACATTATAAGCATAATAGCGAATAGATAAAAACGAGACAATTAAAACAATTGCTATTATTCCTAAAATTTTTAATACTCTTTTTAACATAATTATTTAATACAGGTTTTTATTTTTTTTCAAAACTAAAACCTAAAAAATAAAGATTGCATTGAGTTTTGAATTATAACTGTAAAACAAATGAGATATTATCTACATTAATTGATTACTAAAAAAATGTAAATCTAAAAATTAAAACCTGCAAAACTTCCGGTTAAAATTAATTTTTGCTTAAATTTAAGTAATGATTGTCGTTTCCACCATTACTATCATGTTTTAATCTTATAGTAGTAGCCTTAAATTCGAGTACTTTCCATTCTTCTTCAATTTCATCAAGAGCATTGCCTTTGTAATGTAAATCAAATCTCTAATAACTACTTTCATCATACAAATCACAATCTCCGTTGGTGGTGATAGCATTTTTTATTGCTGTACAAGTACCGTTAGAATTGAAATTAAAATTATAACAATCATAATAACTGAAATCCACATTACAATCTCCATAGAAATAGAAAACATAACAAGAACCAATAGTTAAAACATCCGACAAGACCAAATTTCAGGAGCTTGAAACCAAACGTAATGTGAAATTGAGTTTTAAAAAATTACATTCTCTGTGGCACTTCAATTCCGAGCAGTTTAAAAGCCGATTTTATGGTATCGGCTACTTTTTGTGAAAGCTGTACTCTAAAAACTTTCTTAGTCCTATTTTCTTCCCCCAAAATGGAAACCGATTGATAAAACGAATTGTATTCTTTTACTAATTCATAAGTATAATTAGCAACTAAAGCAGGCGAATGATTGTTAGCCGCGTTTTGAATTACCTCAGGATAAAGCTCTATTTGTTTGAGAAGTTCTTTTTCTTTTGGGTGAAGTGATTCTTCGCTAGCACTAAGAATGACATTTTGGTAATCAAAATCTGCTTTTCGTAAAATAGATTGAATTCGAGCGTAAGTATATTGAATAAATGGCCCAGTATTTCCGGCAAAATCAACAGATTCTTCAGGATTGAAAAGGATTTGTTTTTTAGGATCAACTTTTAGAATATAATATTTCAAAGCACCTAAACCAATTGTTTTGAACAAATTGGCTTTTTCTTCAGCTGAATACCCTTCTAATTTTCCTAAATCAGTGGCTATTTTCCCGGCAGTTTCAGTCATTTCTTCCATCAAATCATCGGCATCAACAACAGTTCCTTCACGAGATTTCATTTTCCCAGAAGGTAATTCGACCATTCCATATGACAAATGATATAAGCTTTCAGCCCAATGAAATCCTAATTTTTTTAAAATTAAAAACAATACTTTAAAGTGATAATCTTGTTCATTACCAACAGTATAGACCATTCCAGCAACATCTGGAAAATCTTTTACGCGTTGAATTGCAGTTCCAATATCCTGTGTCATATAAACCGCTGTTCCGTCAGAACGTAACACAATTTTTCGGTCTAGTCCATCAGGAGTTAAATCAATCCAAACGGAACCATCAGCATCTTTTTCGAAAATGCCTTTTTCCAAACCGAATTGCACCACTTCTTTTCCTAACAAATAGGTATTACTTTCATAATAATAACTATCGAAATCAACGCCGAGATTTTTATAGGTTTGAGCAAAACCATTGTAAACCCATTGATTCATAGTTTTCCAAAGTTGGATAACTTCAGGTTTTCCGGCCTCCCAATCGAGAAGCATTTGTTGAGCTTCCAAAATAATTGGTGCTAGTTTTTTAGCGTCGTCTTCTGTTTTTCCTTGAGCGATTAATTCACTTATTTGAACTTTATATTCTTGGTCAAATTTTACATAGAAATTCCCAACCAGTTTGTCTCCTTTCAAACCTGAAGTTTCTGGAGTTTGTCCGTTACCAAATTTTTGCCAAGCCAACATTGATTTACAGATGTGAATTCCCCTGTCATTTATAATTTGGGTTTTATATACTTTTTTACCTGAAGCTTTGATAATTTCTGCAACGGAATATCCTAATAGATTATTTCGAACATGGCCGAGGTGTAAAGGTTTGTTTGTATTTGGCGAAGAATATTCGACCATTATCGCTTTTTCAGTTGGAGAAATTTCAGCAAAACCAAAGTTTTTATTATTTTTTATTTCGTTAAAAAAAGTAAGATAATAATTATCTGAAACTACTATATTTAAGAAACCGGAAACAACATTAAAACGAATAATTTCATTTACATTTTCAACTAAATAGTTCCCAATTTTAGTTCCTATATCAATTGGGTTTCCTTTAATAAGCTTCAATAATGGAAAAATAACCATGGTAATATCGCCTTCAAACTCCTTACGTGTAATTTGAAATTCAACTCTATCAATAGAAACATCGAATAATTGACGAACTGCATTTTGTATTGGTGAAGTAAGAATTTGCGAAAGGTTCATTTTAATTTATTTTAAGATGGCAAAGATAAACATTACAAAATAATTTTAACAGATAGAGAAATTTATAAAAAACATAGTTGAAATTTTTTATAATAAACGTATAATTTGTAAGTTTTTATTTTAAAATATATTAATATTTTGCATTTCGTCGATTTTATTTGTATTTAAACGATTTTTGTGTCGATATTTGCTTTGTCAAAATCCCCATGTTATGAAAAAATTATTAAACTTAACTTCAATCTTACTCACAGCGATTGGTTTTTCACAGCATATAACCGTGAGTACTTCTAGTTACACTGTGCCTGAAATGGTAAACAATGTGCTAATTGGCTCTCCTTGTGTTTCTGCGTCAAATATTACATGGAGTACCGGTACAAATTTTGGTTCTACGAATGGAATTGGTTTTTTTCAAAACACAAATCCAAATTTTCCTATGCAAAGTGGAGTTGTACTGAGTACTGGTGATGTTACAAATGCTTCAGGTCCAAACAATACCTTACTTAGTGATGGAACACCTGCTTGGTCAGGAGATGCCAGTCTAGAAACTACCATGGCTTCTTATGGCGTTTCCATGGTTTCTAAAAATGCAACAATACTTGAATTTGATTTTACACCAATATCGTCTTATTTTAGTTTTGATTTTATTTTTGCTTCTGAAGAATATGGTAATTTTCAATGTCAGTTTTCAGACTCATTTGCTTTCTTGTTGACAAATACATCCACTGGTGTAACAACAAACTTAGCAGTTTTACCTAACTCAAATACTCCTATATCAGTTGTTACTATTAGAGATTTTTTGTATAATTCATCTTGCCCATCAGTTAATAGCCAATTTTTTGGTAGTTATAATGGAGGGTCAAATGCAGAATCTTCAGCAACAAATTTTAACGGACAGACAAAAGTTTTAACTGCAGAATCAGTATTAACACCTGGAGTTACATATCATATCAAATTAGTTATCTCTGATAGAGTTGACCCTCAATTTGATTCTGCAATTTTTATTGCAGCAAATAGTTTAAATATTGGGCAAGAAGTTTTAGGTCAAGATTTATTAATTTCTAATAATAATGCTGTATGTTTTGGAACCAATCATACTATTGATACTGGACTTAGCACTACAAATTATTCTTTTGTTTGGAAAAAAAATAATTTGGTATTAAATGGAGAGACAGGTTCTAGTTTAATTATAAATCAACCAGGAACATATAGTGTAACTTATGCTGAAATGCAAAATGGTTGTCAACCTTATACTGATAGTATTGAAGTTCAATATTATCCACAAATAACATCACCAAATCCAAATAATCTATATAAATGTGATTTGAGCGCCCCATCATATACTTATAATCTAGATTTAAATACTTCAAGAGTAATACAAGGTTTAGATCCGCTAACAAGTGTTTCTTATTTTATTTCTCAAAATGATGCTGATAATAATATAAATCCGCTTCCTTTACTATATAATAGCGCGAGTGGACAAAGAATATATGTTAGAATTCAGTTACCAAATAGAAGTTGTTTTATTGTTAAATCTTTTCAATTACTTGTTTCACCAGGCCCGGTTGCAAATCAACCACAAGACATCATTAAATGTTCAAGATCCTCATCACAAAACAATGCCGTTTTTAACTTAACATCTCGAACATTCTCGATATTAAATGGTCAATCTTCAACTATAAATTCTGTTTCTTATTATACTTCAATAAATGATGCAAATAATGGAACTAATCCAATAGCAAATTCTAATTCTTTCACCTCTTCGGGACAAACTATATATGTTAGAGTTCAAAATGTTATCGATTCTTCATGTTTTAGTATTACGAGTTTTAATCTTATAGTTATGCCGTTGCCCCTTGTTGATATATTACAAAATGTTATTGTATGTACAAACTACATATTGCCTCCGTTAACGAATGGTAACTATTTTACTGGCCCTAATGGAAGTGGACTACCTCTTTTTGCTGGTACTGTTATTACTCAAACTCAAACAATATATATATTCAATCAACCTGGAGGACCTGGATCGTGTGCTGCTAATAGTTCATTTACTGTTACTATAATTGAGGAAGGTTTATTAACACCATCAAATATAACTCGTTGTGGAAGCTATACTCTACCTGCAACCATTGGAAAATATTATACTGGGCCAAGTGCTACAGGAACACAAATTCCTTCTGGAACAGTAATAACCGCATCTCAAATAGTCTATTTTTATTTTATAACTACAACACCACAAATCTGTACTGTAGATTCAAGTTTTACTATCACAATTCTTCCTACTATTGAAGTAGGAACAAGACCTGATGTGTTTGAGTGTTCTTCCTATACTTTACCAGCCTTAACTGTAGGTAATTATTTTACCGGAGCTGGTGGAACTGGAACTCAACTAGTAGCAGGAACTCCAATAACAACAAGCAAAACAATATATGTATATGCAACTACTGGTGGAACTACTCCATGTACTGATGAAGATTCTTTTGAAGTTTTCATAGGAATTGAACAACCAGCAGATATTTCACAATGTAATGGATACACTTTGCCTGCACTTAGTATTGGAAAATATTATACTGGTCCAAGTGGTTCCGGCACAGAAATTCCAGCTGGGACAATAATAAATAACAATTCGATAGTTTATATATATGCAGAGACAACAAGTGGATTAAATAATTGCACTGATAATTTACATTTTACAATAGCTATTGCTCAACCTCAAATTGATACTTTACCAAATGTTTCAGCTTGTATAACTTATACTTTACCAACACTTACCAATGGTCAATATTTTGCAGGGATTAATGGAACCGGGACAATGTTGTATCCAGGCGATGTAATCCTTTCAACACAAACCATTTACATTTTTAAAAGATTAAATGACACTTGTTTTAATCAAAATAGTTTTACTGTTACGATTAATCCATTACCAAATATTGATTCTCGTTCTGATATAGATATTTGTAATCAATATGTGTTAACTCCTTTAAATGTTGGAAAATATTATACTGGACCTAACGGTACAGGAACATTATTGCCTTCTGGAACTGTAATAACTTCTTCTCAAAGAATTTATATTTATGCTATTTCAAATACTGTTCCTGCTTGTAGTACAGAAAATAGTTTTCAGATAAATATATTCTCAACTTCAGCAGATGTTTTACCAAATGTAACTGCTTGCGATAGCTATACGTTACCAATTTTAACACCAAATAATAAATTTTATACTCAATCTGGAGGTCCAAATGGAAGTGGTATAGAAATATTGCCAGGTACAGTAATTACAACCAGTCAAACAATTTATATTTTTAAAGAATCATTAATACGTACTTCTTTCTCTTGTGTTGATGAAACCTCATTTACCGTAACTATAAATAATACTCCTATAATTACTTCAATTGCAAATGTTGCTGCATGTAATTCCTATACATTGAGACCATTAATTGTAGGCAATTATTACACTGGACCAAATGGTTCTGGGAATTTAATGCATGCTGGTGACGTATTAACTTCATCACAAACAGTTTATGTATACGCTCATACAGCGACTTCGCCTAACTGTTCTAGTGAAGTTAGTTTTGCGGTGACAATATTTAATGTAGATAATTTATCAAATATAACTATTTGTGAAAATTATACTTTACCTGCATTAACTATTGGTAAATATTATACTGGTTCAAATGCTACTGGAACGATGCTGACTGCTGGTTCTTCTATATCAACATCACAAACTATTTATATTTATGCTGTTTCTCCTTATTCTCCTTTATGTTCTGATGAAAGTTCATTTACAGTAACTATCATTGATACTCCCGTTGCAAATGCTGTCCCAACAGCATTAAGAACTATCTGTGATGAAGATGGAACTAATGATGGAATAATTGATTTTAACTTTTCTTCATTATCAGCATCAATTCTCGGAACTCAAACGGGCAGTGAATTTAGTATTACTTATTATGAAAGTATGGAAAATGCAACTACCGCAATAAACCCGGTATTATCTTCTAATAAAAAAACTATTTACGTTAGAGTTAGTAATTCATTTGCTCCAAATTGTTATGCAATATCACCAATAACCATAATTGTAAATAAACTACCAGAACCAAATCCGATAGATGGTATAATTTGTATAGACAGTGAAAAAGGAACACTTTTAAATGCTTACACGATTTATAGTGGATTAAGTTCAGCTCTTTATACTTTTGTATGGACAAATGAAGCAGGAAATACCCTTGGGACTTCAAGTATGTATCAAGCAATTTTGCCAGGATTATATACTTTAGTAGTTAAAAATAGAGCTACGGGATGTGTATCAGAGCCTGTTACTGTTACTGTTAGTCCATCAGAACCTGCAATTGTAACCTATGAGGTGAGTGAAGACTTTGCTGACAGTCAATCAATCACGGTAACGGCAACTGGTCAAGGAAATAATTTTGAATACCAATTGAATAATGGACCATTTCAAGACAGTAATGTTTTTGATAATGTACCTTCTGGAATTCATTCTATTACCGTTAGAGACAAAAATGGTTGTGGAAGCACTACTATTAAGGCTTTGGTTGTAAACTATCCAAAATACTTCACCCCAAATAACGATGGATATAATGACACTTGGAATATTAAAGATTTATCTAATCAACCTAGTGCAAGTATCGTAATTTATGACCGTTATGGTAAATTGCTAACACAAATAAGACCAAGTAATAGCGGATGGGATGGAACGTATAATGGAAATCCTATGCCATCTGACGATTATTGGTTTAGTGTGACTTACATGGATGAAAACAAAGTTAATCAAGAATTTAGAGCTCATTTCGCTATGAAACGATAACCTAATACTTACTATGCTAAGAAAAGCCATCTCTAAAGGGATGGCTTTCTATTTACCATTTAATAATAGCACTTGCCCAAGTAAATCCACTTCCGAAAGCAGCCAAGACAATTGTGTCGCCTTTTTTTATTTTCCCTTGTTCCCATGCTTCGGTCAACGCAATCGGAATAGACGCTGCCGTTGTATTGCCATATTTTTGAATATTATTGAAAACTTGCTCATCAGTCAAGCTAAATTTCTTTTGAATAAACTGTGAAATTCTCAAGTTGGCCTGATGTGGAATTAACATATCAATATCGGATACCTTTAAATTATTGGCTTGCAAACCTTCATTGATTACTTCGCTAAATCGAACTACAGCGTGTTTGAAAACAAACTGACCATTCATATACGGATAATAACTTTCATCATCCGGATTGTTGTCTGCCAAAATATCAGTTACCCATCTTCCTCCCATCCCAGGAGCTAAAACGGCTAACTCTTTAGCATGCTCTCCTTCTGAATGAAGATGTGTGGAAAGAATCCTGCTATCGTCATTACTTCTACTTAAAACAGCTGCTCCTGCTCCATCACCAAAAATTACGGAAACTCCCCGACCACGAGTAGTCATATCCAAACCTAAAGATTGAACTTCGGAAGCAACTACCAATATATTTTTATACATTCCGGTTTTAATAAATTGATCAGCAACAGAAAGTGCATACACAAAACCTGAACATTGATTACGAATATCTAAAGCACCAATAGTTTTCATTCCGAGTTCTTTTTGTAATTCAACTCCAGGACCGGGAAAATAATAATCGGGAGAAATTGTAGCAAAAACAATAAAATCAATATCGTCATTAGAAACTCCTGAACGTTCGACGGCAATCTTTGCGGCTTTTACTCCCATGGTTGTAGTGGTGTCTTCACCTCGAACAATGTGTCTTCTTTCCTGAATTCCGGTTCTTTCCTGAATCCATTCATCATTAGTGTCCATTATTTTAGACAAATCATCATTAGTAACAACATTATCGGGAACATAAAACCCCAAGCCTGATATTTTGGAATGAAACATAATTTTTATTTAAATAATTAAAAAACGTTGTGCTAAATTAAACAATTTTAAAAAGCAACAATTTTATTTTAGGATTTAATAAAATGTAAAAACTACTTCGTATTTTCGTCAAAAATCAACCCGAGGCGCAGCCGAAAAGAAGCTTTAGCGAATTGGCGAAGCAGTTGTTTAAAGCGTAGCGGAATATAACTTATACTTATGAAAAAATATTTCTTTTTATTACTATTTTTAGGGTTAGCTGTAACTATTTCTTCAGCACAGGAAAACCTTACGTACCAAAAACCATCCGCTACAATTTTAGCCTTGGCAGATTATGAAAGAGCACCGAGCGTTAGTATGGATTCTAAAAAAGAGTACATGCTTTTCTCTTACCGAAGCACTTATAAAACACTTGATGATTTGAATCAGGAAGAAATGCGTTTGGGTGGTTTACGCATTAATCCAATTACTAATATTGGTAGTGCTATGAATTATATTTCTAATCTAAAAATTAGAAAAGTTACAGATAAAACCGAAACTCAAATAAAAGGTTTGCCGGATAACCCTAGAATTGCACATATCAGTTGGTCTCCAAATGAAAAGAAAATTGCATTCACAAATACCGTTTCAAGCGGAGTTGAATTATGGGTTATTGATGTAGTTTCGGCTTCAGCCATAAAACTTACTACTGCAAACCTTAACGCGAATCTTGGCAGCCCTTATAATTGGATGAAAGACAATGAAACTTTATTTGTGAAAATGATTCCAAAAAATCGTCCTAGCCTAATTGACTGTAAAAAAGATTTGCCAAAAGGCCCAACAGTTTCTTCAAGTGACGGTTCTAAATCGCAAAATAGAACCTATCCAGATTTGTTGAAAAATAAAACCGACGAAACTAATTTTGAAACACTAATGACTTCCGAATTATACAAAGTTTCACTTTCCGGTAAAATAGATTTTTTTAAAGCCGTTGATTTATATGCTGGTGAAAGTTTATCACCTGACGGAAATTATTTAATGATTACCACAATGCAAAAACCATTTTCTTATATCGTTCCGTATAACCGTTTCCCACTAAAAAGTGTAGTGTATGATTTAACCGGAAAAGAAATTAAAGTTGTCAATGAAGTGCCATTGAACGAAGTAATTCCAAAAGGATTTTCATCAGTAAGAAAAGGAAAAAGAAGTATGAGTTGGAGAAACGACAAACCGGCAACCTTGGCTTATGTTGAAGCACTTGATGAAGGTGATCAAGCAAAAAAAGCAGATTTTAGAGATGAGCTTTTTTCATGGAATGCCCCTTTCATTTCTGAACCAACTTCATTACTAAAAACAAAACAACGTTATAGTGGCGTTATTTGGGGTAACGAAAACATTGCTATTGTTTCTGATGAATGGTACGATACTCGTAATACTAAAATCTATTTAATCAATCCATCTAATACAGGTCAAGCGTCTAAAATTATCTCAGACAGAAACTCGCAAGATATTTATTCTGATCCGGGTAATTTTGAAACCAAAAGAAATGAGTACAACCGTTATGTTTTAGCAATCGAAAACAATAATGCTTATCTTATAGGCGATGGTTTTACCAAAGAAGGGCAGTTTCCATTTATTGATGAATATAATTTAGGGACTTTAAAAACAAAACGCCTTTATACCTCAACTTTCAAAGACAAAAAAGAAGATTTGTTATCAATAGAAGATTTCAAAAAAGGAGATGTTTTGGTGCAAATTCAATCCAAAAATGAGTTTCCAAACTATTATTTCAGAAACCTAAAATCTAAAAAATTAACGCAGCTTACCAATTTCAAAAACCCCTTTGAAAGTATCAAAAATGTGTACAAAGAAGTGATTAAGTACAAACGTAAAGATGGTGTAGATTTATCGGGAACGCTTTATTTGCCTGATGGTTATGACCGAACTAAAAAATCAGAAAAATTACCTCTTTTGATTTGGGCTTATCCAGAAGAATTTAAAGATAAAAGCTCAGCTGGTCAAAACAAGCAAAATCCAAATGAATTTACTTTCCCCTATTATGGTTCGTTTGTATATTGGGTAACCAAAGGATATGCAGTTCTTGACGATGCGTCGTTTCCAATTATTGGCGAAGGCACAACGGAACCAAATGACACTTTCATGACACAATTGGTTGATGATGCCGAGGCGGCGATTGATGCTGTAGATAAATTAGGTTACATAAATAGAAAAAAATGTGCTATCGGGGGACATTCATACGGAGCCTTTATGACAGCAAATTTATTGTCACATTCCAATCTTTTTTCTTGTGGAATTGCAAGAAGTGGTGCCTATAACAGAACATTGACACCTTTCGGATTTCAAAGTGAACAAAGAAATTATTGGGATATTCCAGCTATTTACAATGAAATGTCTCCATTTATGAACGCTGATAAAATGAAAACTCCTTTGCTATTAGTTCATGGCGATGCCGACAATAATCCGGGGACATTTACGCTTCAATCAGAACGTTATTTCCAAGCGTTGAAAAATTTGGGAGCGCCAGTAAGATTAGTGTTGTTACCAAAAGAAGCACACAGCTATGTTACTAAAGAAAACATTCTTCATTTGTTATGGGAACAAGATCAGTTTTTGGAAAAGTATTTGAAAAACTAGTTTTAAGAAAATAGAGAATAGAAACCCTGAATTCAAATGATTTAGGGTTTCTTTTTTAAATATATTATTGTTCCAGTTGCAAATTCTTTTTCACTTTCAAAAAATAAAGCTTTGTCAATATTATTTGCCTCAATCAGATAATGACTTCCCAAAAAATAAGACTTTACAACCTCAACTTTTAAGTCTGACTTTTCAACAATATTTAATTGATAGGGATAAATAAGCTCAGTTTTTCCATTAATTTCTATTTCGTTCACATCACCAAAAAGAGAAGCAATGTATTTGTTTTTTGGATAATTATAGATACTTTTTGGATTTCCTTCCTCGATAAGTTGCCCGTCTTTTAAAACCAAAACTTCATCAGCAAAAGACAATACATCTGAACTATCATGTGTGGCAAAAATAGTAGTGATTTTTTTTTCTTTTAAATAACTAAAAAGCTTTCTACGAAGGCTGTTCTTTCTAAAATTATCAATGTGACTAAATGGTTCATCTAATAATAATACTTCAGGTTCAAGTGCCAAGACTCTAGCTAATGCAACTCGTTGCATCTGTCCGCCACTTAAGTTTTTTGGTTTTATATTGGCATAATCCGTCATTTCAACAATTTCCAATAATTCGGAAATACGTGTATTTTTTTGTTCCGGACAACTATTTGATAGGTATTTTCCAATATTTTCGGCAACAGTAATAAAAGGCATTAAATCAAAATCTTGTGCCAAATATTTCATAAAATCCATTCCGGGAATTAAATTGAATTTTGGCCCTAAAACTTCAACATCATTCCAAAATATACTTCCTTTATCTAAATCATACAATCCGTAAATAAGTTTAAGCAAAGTGCTTTTACCACAACCACTTTCTCCAATAACGGCTAGATTCATTCCTTTTTCTAACGAAAAATCAATATTATTTAGTGTAATAGAATCAGTGTAGGAAAAAGAAACATTCTTTACTTGCAACATAGTTTTGAAATGAATGACAAACTTACGAAGATATTTAAAAAAATAAGAGCGAAACTCATATACAAAGTATCGCTCTTATCAACCTGACCAATAAACAAATTTTATCTCATTAAGAAATATATTTTTCAAATGACTTAGTGTCAATTCTGGCTTTTAAATCGTGTAATAAATTATACAATCCGAAGAAAGTTCTATTGATGTATAAAAAATGCTTTGAACCACGGTTGCCATTCATTTTTCGTAATTGCGAATCTTTTGCAAACTCTTCTCCCATTTTAGCAATTTTTCCAAAAAAGTCTTCATCAGAAAAATCAAAATAATTATCATGAAACGGTTTGGTAAACAAACTCAGTAACTCATGAAATATTTTGGTAAAATAAGCCAATTCATTTTCAGAATCATCTGCTCTCAAAATTTCTAATTCATACAATTTAGCATTGAATAATTCAGAATTATTAGTTACTTCTGATTTTGCCAATCCAAAATAAGGCACATAAAATTCCTCTGGGACTTGTTTTATACATCCAAAATCAATAGCAACAAGATTTTGATTTTTGTCTATCAAAAAATTTCCAGGATGTGGATCTGCGTGAACTTGCTTTAAATGATGCATTTGATACATATAAAAATCCCAAAGTGCCTGTCCTATTTCATCGCTTTTTACCCTATCTTTATTATGTGCTGTAAATTCGGAAAGGTGTTCTCCCTCTATCCATTCCATGGTTAAAATCTTTTCAGATGATAATTCAGGATAATATTTTGGAAAACGAAGGTTCTCTATTGATTTACACAAATTTGAAACTTCCAAGCTTTGTTTAAGTTCTAAAACATAATCTGTTTCTTCTAATAATTTATCCTCAACTTCCTTAAAGTATTTATCAGAGTCTTTCCCTTTAATATTAAACATTCGCGTAGCAAAGGGCTTTACCAATGCCAAATCAGAACTAATACTATCTGACACTCCCGGATACTGGATTTTCACAGCAAAATTTTTCCCATCCTTGGTTGCTTTATGTACCTGACCGATACTCGCCGCATTCGTTGCATCCGGGGTGAAAGTGTCAAATATATCTTCTGGATATTTTCCTAAATATTTTTTAAATGTTTTTCGAACTAATGGCGCTGACAAAGGAGGTACTGAAAACTGCGACAGCGAAAATTTATCAACATACGCTTGTGGCATAATGCTTTTATCCATGCTTAGCATCTGGGCTACTTTCAAAGCACTTCCTTTTAAATTTTTCAAACCATCATAAATATCTTCAGCATTATTTTCGTTAAGCTTATCGCGATTCAAAGAAGGATTGATCATTTTTTCACCATAATAGGCAACATAATTCCCTCCAACTTTAATTCCTGTTTTAACCAACTGACTAGCACGTTCTATTTTTCCTGTTGGAATTTTATCAAGTGTTTTCATTTACTAATTTCTTTCTTTCCAAAGGAATTTTCCCAAATCAAATAAATTTTCTAATTGTTTAGTGTCCAACAATCCAACTACTGTATTTACTGATTTCTCAATTAAAACATCTGTTTTTTCAAAACTTTTAGAAGTGTCTTCTACCCAAAATTTTAATAAAAATAAAAACTGTATCCATGCTCCTTCAGAAAAAACAGGCTCGCTAACTTTAAGGAACTTTTCATTTCCATCGGTAGCACTTTGTCTAATAATATCGACAACGAATTCTTTAAATCGATTTCTGAATTGTTTTAAAAACTTCAAATTTTTTAATCCTTGCTTGTTTTCTTTCAGCGTAAACAATATATAGGATCTGTTTAAATTCATAATTTCAAAAACAGTAAAATACAATGCTAGTAATTTATCTTTATCAGTGTAGTTTTTATATGCTTCATCTTTTTCTATACTTGCGGTAGCATTCTCGAAAAACTTAACCCAAATTTCTTGTTTTAAAGAATCAAATGAACCAAAGAAAGAATAAAAATCAGCTTCGCTAATAGCGTGTTTTTCACAAAAAATATAAATGTTTTTTGGTTCTTCATTATGAACAAGAACATCATTCATGAAATTTGAGATTATTACATAATCATCTAGTATTGTTTTTTTTGAAGATGCTTTTTTTGTTGTTGCCATGACATAAAATTTAAACTGGCATAAAAGTAATAATTGTTTAACTATTTACAATAATTATTAAACAAAAAGTTTTGTTAAAGTTTGTAAAAAAAGCGCCCATAATAAATACACACTGAATTCTCGCCCAATCTGATTTAATTCTTTCACTTACCTTATTTAAATCAGCACCGGGCAATGCCATTTAAATCTCACATGTTTGTTTGATTTTAAATTTATAATTTACAATACGATGTGAAATTGTTATAGAATTATTTCAAAATTATTACTCCGTCAATTTGTCATAACTGATACAATTGGTATTAGTTTTGACAAGTCTGAATTCAAAATTGTTTAACCCGCCTTCCGCATGGCAGGCCTTAAAATTATTAATATGACAACAGGAAAAATTAATGTATCCGTAGAAAACATCTTTCCGTTAATCAAGAAGTTTTTATACAATGACCACGAAATTTTCTTGCGTGAATTAGTATCAAACGCAACTGATGCCACACTAAAATTAAAGCATTTAACAAGTATTGGCGAAGCTAAAGTCGAATATGGCAATCCAATTATCGAAGTTAAAATTGACAAAGAAGGCAAAAAAATCCACCTCATCGATCAAGGTCTTGGAATGACTGCTGAAGAAGTTGAGAAATACATCAACCAAATTGCTTTCTCCGGAGCCGAAGAATTTCTAGAAAAATATAAAGACTCTGCCAAAGATTCAGGAATCATTGGTCATTTTGGTCTTGGTTTCTATTCAGCATTTATGGTAGCTTCCAAAGTGGAGATTATTACCAAATCATATAAAGACGAACCAGCTGCACACTGGACATGCGACGGAAGTCCTGAATTTACTATCGTAAAGGCTGACAAAACAGAAAGAGGAACAGAAATCGTTCTTCATATTGCAGAAGATTCTCTAGAGTTTTTAGAGGAATTTAAAATCCGTGAATTACTTACTAAGTATAACAAGTTCATGCCTATTCCAATAAAATTTGGAACTAAAAAAGAAGCACTTCCAAAACCCGAGGATGCTAAAGAAGATTATAAGACTGAATATATTGAAGTAGATAACTTTATCAATAATACCAATCCGGCTTGGACAAAACAACCAATAGATTTGACCGATGAAGATTATAAAAATTTCTATCACGAGTTATATCCTATGCAATTTGAAGAGCCATTATTCAATATTCATTTGAATGTGGATTATCCTTTCAACCTGACAGGAATTTTGTATTTCCCAAAAATGTCAGCCGATTTGCAAATGCAAAAAGACAAAATCCAAATGTATCAAAACCAAGTCTTTGTTACCGATAACGTAGAAGGAATTGTACCTGAGTTTTTAGGTATGCTTAAAGGTGTAATTGACTCGCCAGATATCCCATTAAACGTATCTCGTTCAGGCTTGCAAGCGGATAGTAATGTGAAGAAAATATCAAATTACATCACAAGAAAAGTAGCTGATAAATTGAAGTCATTATTCACTGAAAACCGTGAAGACTTTGAGAAAAAATGGAATGATATCAAAATCGTTTTAGAATACGGTATGCTTTCGGAACCAAAATTCTATGAAAAATCGGGCGACTTTATTTTGTATCCAACAGTTGATGAAAACTATTACAATTTAGCTGAACTAAAAGAAGCGATTACTACTAATCAAACCGATAAAAATGGAAAATTAGTTGTTTTATATGCATCCAACAAAGATGCACAGCACGGTTATATTGAAATCGCTAAAGATAAAGGATATAAAGTATTGTTATTAGATTCTCCAATCGTGTCACATTTAATCCAAAAACTGGAAAGTGATAACGAGAATATGACATTTGTTCGTGTAGACTCTGACCATATTGATAAATTAATACAAAAAGAAGACACTCAGATTTCAAAATTGTCAGAAGACGAGTCAACCCAATTAAAAAATGTTTTAGAAGAAATTGTACCAAAAGCCAATTATTCAGTTCAATTAGAACCAATGGACAGTTCAGCAGCGCCATTCATTATAACGCAACCGGAATTTATGCGAAGAATGAAAGAAATGAGTCAAACAGGCGGAGGTGGAATGTTCGGCATGGGCAATTTCCCGGAAATGTATAATTTGGTGGTAAACACCAATTCAGATTTGGCTACGACCATTTTAAATACTTCTGACAAATCAGCTCAGGAAAGTTTGGTAAAACAAGCTTTAGATTTGGCAAAAATCTCACAAGGATTATTGAAAGGCGAAGAACTTACGGCTTTTGTGAAGCGTAGTTTTGAGTTGATAAAATAAAACAAACGTCAGTTCGAGTGATTCCGATGCAATCGGAATTGCATCGATAACAATTATAAAACCTGTGAGTGAAAGCTTGCAGGTTTTTTATTAATTACCAATCACAGTTCCTTCTTCTTTTTTCTCTTTATTCAACAAATTAGGATCTTCTTTGGCTAACTTATTTTTAGTAGGAATTTTATAATTTAAGGTAAACCCAAATCTTCTGGTATCGTATTTACTTTCGATTAATATTGGTGCTCCAACTGCTGTTAAGCCTTGTCGGTTGGTATTAAGAATATCATCAAAATTCAAAGAAACCGAAAGCTGTTCTTTAAAAAATTTCTTAGAAAAACTCAAATCAAAACTCTCACTAAAAGGTTGTGTTGATACAAAGTAAAAATAATTCCCTCTTGTTGTACTTGTATTATAATTAGCAACAAACTTTATTTCTTTTGGTAAAACGATTTGAGACATTAAATTAAACATCCAAAATCCTTGAGTATCTAGATTAGGAATTTGATGTATTTGATAGCCAGCATAGATGTATAGAAAATTAATTTTATCAGGATTAAAATCAAACTTCATGGTTTCTTTCAATCCTTTAGTAAATAACATATAGGGTAAAGGCATTCCTATATTGAAATTATGTATTTTAATTTCATTTACATTAATGTTTGTATTAGTAACTTGATTATTATCTACAAAAATTCTATTAATGACCTGATTTTTGGCTACACTTACATTATAACCGATAAAAGCATAATCAAAAGCGCTAATCTTTACTTCATAATTATCAAATATAGTTGGCTGTAATTGTGGATTTCCATTATACTCAATGTTTGGATTTTGATAATTGGTGTTATTAGGATTTAATGATGATGTGCTTGGCAAATTTATTTTCTTATTATAATTCATGTTGAAAAAAATCTGCGGTGCAAAATTGTATTGAAGGGTAGCATTTGGAAAAAACCGAAACTGTTTAAATGGTATCAACTCATCTGTATCTGTATTTCCTGTAATTCTATAATCTTCTGCCCTTCCACCTATAATGAAATCAAACTTTTTGTATTTGGCTTGAAATTCTAAATAACCTGAGGCAGTTCTTCTTGTATAATCTAAATTGGTCACACCAAAATTCTGCGTTTCAAAAGTCAGTTCATCTACAAAAGTTCCCATACTCACTTTACCTTCATCAAGTATTTTCAAAGCTTGAGAATAATCTATTTTAAAGTTAAGATAATCTTGTTTGGATGTATTTTCTAAAACATTTGCATTGAAAATTCTTGAGTCTAAATTAAAATTAACATCGTTCTGAGCAAAGTTGAATCTAAAATCTAACTTTTTATTTTTATCTTCAAATCGTTTTTGATAAGTAGCCACTGCATCTTGCCGTAATGTATTTGTTTTACTTGCATCATTTGATATAAAACCTTCTCCAAAACCTTCTGTATCTGCACTTGTTTTATTATAATTAAGATCATAATTAAATAGCAATCTGTCTTTTTCAAAGTCAAAAGTAATGGCAGATTTAATAAAATTATTTCTTGAAACCCTATCTGCATCAGTATCAGAAAGTGTTGTTGTAGTGTTTAATTCTCTCTTAGTAATATTTGACCACAGAGCACTCTCTCTATAACTCTGACCAAGATTCAATTGCCAACCAAAAAGACTATTCTTCGCACTTAGCAATAAACTGTTATTAAAACGTGCTCTCAGTTTATCATATAAAGTAAAATTAACACCTGAGCTATACGTAGCACTCATATATTTTTTTGCTTTCTTACTTGAAATGATATTAATAATAGCACCGCCGGAAGTTGCAGGGAACTCTGCTCCTGGTTGTGTAATGATTTCTATTTTTTCTATCGCATTGGCTGGCATACCTTCTAAAAATGCATTCAATTCATTTGATGAAATGTTTAAAGGTCTGCCATCCATAAAAACATCAAGTTGCTTTCCTTGATACATCATACCGGCTACTTCGGAAATGATTAGTCCTGGCAGCTTTTTTAATCCTTCTAATACAGATCCTGAGTTTAGATGCGCTTGACCGGCAAAATCAAAAATAGTTCTATCTGCTTTTTGTTCTATAGCTTTCTTTTCTTTGGTTATAGTAACTTCTTTAAGCTCTGTAACTTTTTCTTTTTTTTCTTGTGCGAAAACAGTAATAAAGCAGCTGAAAAATAGGATAATAAAAAAGAACTTTAACTTCATCTTATAAAAATTTACTGTAAGACTAAACTGTGATAAATTTGTTACAAATTAATTGTTTTTTACCGACCTTCGTAATTCATTAAATAGTAATTATGACACTTCAAATCGAAACACCGGCTCTACTTTTCTCTGCAACTTCATTAATATTGCTTGCCTATACTAATCGTTTTTTAACTATTGCTCAAATTGTTCGTGGCTTAAAAAATCATTATGATGAAAATCATACTAAAAGTATTTTACTTCAAATCAAAAACCTTAATCTGAGATTGTCATTGATTCGTTATATGCAGCTTTTTGGGGTGCTTTGCCTGTTCCTATCAGTCTTCGCAATGTTCTGTTTGTTTCTTGAAGAACAAATAATTGGTATTTATCTTTTTGGAGCTAGTTTACTGACTTTGCTAATTTCATTGGGTATTTCCTTTTGGGAAATCAGTATTTCTGTCACTGCACTGCAATTGCATTTGAGCGATTTGATTGAAGATAAAACCAAATAGGTAAGGCATAAAAAACCGTAACGAAGTCACGGCCTTAATACCTGTATCTTAATACTATTTACTCAAATACATCTTTCTTCTTGAATACAACTCATAAAACTGATCATCCTTCAAATCATCAATAAATAAAATACTTTCGCCGGTTGATTTCATTTCGGGTCCAAGTGCTTTATTTACATCCTTGAATTTACTGAATGAAAAAACTGGTTGCTTAATAGCAAAACCTTTCAATTGTGGATTGAATTTAAAATCAGTTACTTTATTAACGCCCAGCATTACTTTAGTAGCATAATTTACATATGGTTCGCCATACGCTTTTGCAATAAAAGGCACCGTTCTAGAAGCTCTTGGATTGGCTTCAATGATGTAAACAATATCGTCTTTAATCGCAAATTGGATGTTAATCAAGCCAACAGTTCTAAGTGCTAAGGCAATTTTCTTCGTATGATCTTTTATTTGTTGCATCACGAATTCACCTAAATTAAATGGTGGCAAGGTTGCATTACTATCGCCCGAATGGATTCCGCACGGCTCTATGTGTTCCATGATGCCAATGATATAGACATTCTCACCATCACATATCGCATCCGCTTCAGCTTCAATAGCTCCATCTAAATAATGGTCGAGCAATAATTTATTTCCTGGAATATTTTTGAGCAAATCAATAACATGCTCCTCCAATTCCTGCTTGTTGATGACAATCTTCATACCTTGTCCTCCTAAAACATAAGACGGACGAACCAGTAAAGGAAAATCGAGCACATCGGCTAAAGCCGATGCCTGATCAGCATTTTCAGCAATTCCAAATTTTGGAAACGGGATTTTTAACTCGGTCAGCAATTCTGAAAATCTTCCTCTGTCTTCGGCTAAATCCAGAGCGTCGAATGATGTTCCAAGTATTTTTATATCGTATTTAGATAATTTCTCGGCCAGTTTTAAAGCGGTTTGTCCGCCAAGCTGAACAATTACTCCTTCCGGTTTTTCATGTCGGATAATGTCATAAATATGTTCCCAAAAAACGGGTTCGAAATACAATTTATCAGCAGTGTCAAAATCTGTTGAAACAGTTTCTGGATTGCAGTTAATCATGATGGTTTCATAACCACATTCTTTTGCTGCCAAAACACCGTGAACACAAGAATAATCAAACTCGATTCCTTGTCCTATTCTATTAGGTCCTGAACCTAAAACAACTACTTTTTTCTTGTCAGTCACAATACTTTCATTGTGAACAAATTGGGTACCATCAGCTGATTGAATTTCAGCTTCAAAGGTCGAATAATAATAAGGCGTTAATGCTTTAAATTCGGCTGCACAAGTGTCAACCAATTTATACACACGCTTGATGTTCATTTCTTCACGCAATTTATAAACCTGACTTTCCAAACATTTCAGCATGTGCGCAATTTGCCGGTCGCCGTAGCCTTTTTGCTTCGCTTCTAGTAATAATTCTTTTGGAAGATTGGTAACGTTATATTTAGAAATTTCTTTTTCTATCGTATACAATTCTTCGTATTGCTTCAAAAACCACATATCGATTTTGGTGATTTCGTGGATTCTACTCAATGGAATTCCCATGGCAATGGCATCATAAATGACAAACACTCTGTCCCAACTTGCAAACGTTAATTTCTCGATTATTTGCTCGTAGTTTTTGTACCCCTTTCCGTCTGCACCTAATCCGTTGCGTTTGATTTCTAATGATTGTGTAGCTTTGTGTAACGCTTCTTGAAACGAACGTCCAATTCCCATTACTTCACCAACCGATTTCATTTGCAATCCTAATGTTCTGTCAGCACCTTCAAATTTGTCGAAGTTCCAACGTGGAATTTTGACAATAACATAATCCAAAGTAGGCTCAAATAAAGCAGAAGTAAGTTTTGTAATTTGATTTGGCAATTCGTCTAAATGATATCCTAAAGCCAATTTCGAAGCTACCTTTGCAATTGGATAACCGGTTGCTTTGGAAGCCAATGCTGATGAACGCGAAACTCTTGGATTGATTTCAATGGCTACGATATCTTCTTTTTCGTCTGGCGAAACGGCAAACTGAACGTTGCAACCTCCAGCAAAATTACCAATAGAGCGCATCATTAAAATAGCATAATCTCGCATTCTTTGAAAAGTAGTATCCGATAAGGTCATCGCGGGCGCGACTGTAATCGAATCTCCGGTATGAATTCCCATTGGGTCCATATTTTCGATAGAACAAATGATGACAACATTATCGTTTTTATCCCGAAGTAATTCTAATTCATATTCTTTCCAACCTAGCAAAGCCTTATCAATCAAGACTTCGTGAATGGGTGACATTTCTAAACCATAGGTTAGTTTTTCATCAAATTCTTCTTTGCTATGTACGAATGCGGCTCCGGTTCCACCCAATGTAAACGAAGGACGAATTACTAATGGAAACCCAAATTCCTGAGCAATTTCTTTTCCTTTTAAGAAAGAGGTTGCTGTTTTGGCTGGTGCGGTTGGTACATTTATTTTTTCTAAAAGTTGTTTGAATTGCTCACGGTCTTCGGTTATATTTATGGCATTAATATCGACTCCAATTAATCTAACATTAAAATCTTCCCATATTCCTTTTTCATCAGCTTCCAGACAAAGATTTAACGCAGTTTGTCCACCCATTGTTGGCAAGACAGCATCAATTTGAGGATGTTCTTTGAGAATTTGGATAATGGATTTGGTTGTTAGGGGTAATAAGTAAATATGATCGGCCATACTAGGATCGGTCATAATTGTAGCTGGATTGGAGTTGATTAGGATGACTTCGATTCCTTCTTCACTAATGGAGCGTGCCGATTGGGAACCGGCATAATCAAATTCGCAGGCCTGGCCGATTACAATTGGACCTGAACCTATGATTAAAACCGATTTGATGGAGTTGTCTTTTGGCATTTTTGTATGTGTTGTAAGTTGTGTGTTATGAGTTGTATGTTGATTATGCGAAACCATAGCCCCGATAGCAGTGGAAATCCTTTTTATTTCTCTTTAAAAATAAAAAGATTAGAACGTATAGCGGGAAATAGCTTCGAAAACTTATCAATTTTTATAAACAGGTTTAAAAAAAAGCCGCTACTAATAAAAGTAACGGCTTGATATTGATTAATTACTAATCATTATTTTTTGTGTCTTGGTTCGGAAGATACAGTCAATTTATGTCTTCCTTTTGCTCTACGACGCGCAAGGACTTTTCTTCCATTTGCAGAAGCCATTCTGTCCATAAATCCGTGTTTATTTCTTCTCTTTCTTTTCGATGGTTGAAACGTTCTTTTGCTCATTGCTTAGTATCTTTAAATCTCGTATTAATTTCTATGGTATTATGGCTATTTTTAAACCGAGTGCAAATATACAAACTTTTTTTTTCTGGCAAGTAGTTTTATAAAAATATTTTCATTTGATTTTATTACATTTGCTACCACAAAACAAATAACATATGTTCCACAGATTTATTAAATTAATCATAGCG
>NZ_JBMOGQ010000023.1:0-23791 GCF_049318325.1 Flavobacterium sp.
TGATCATCGCTCTCCGGGTACAACTCACGGTCATCATACATCATCTGCTATGTTGAGCTATGAAGCTTTTGACAAAGTAAACGATGCTGGAATTTTTCCAAATCAGTTGCAGTACACGACCACTTGGCAACCCAAACGATTGTTTTTTAATACTTCATGGTGGTTTTATGGTAGCAAAGAAAAATTTGATGCTGCCGATAAAAGTAATTTATGCAAACTGCAAATTGGAACTTATTATCAATCATTAGGCAAATCTAATCAGGAAATTGCAGCTCTTAGTAGAAGTCGTCACCAATCACAGGGTTTTGGTTCTACAGGAACTCGAGGCGAAGATGAAGAATATTTAGAATTTCTAAAAGGTGATACACCAAAAGACAAAACCAATATTTTTGATGGCATCGACACAACTTGGAACCGATTAAAAGATGGGAAAGAAATTGGAGTCGTACTGGCTAATGTAGAAAAAAACTTTGATTTTAAAAATCCCGCTGCTTCAATTCCAGAGTTGGTTAAAGCTTACGATTTAATTCAAAATATAGAAGACAAACATTGGAAATATATCAAGTCTGAAGAAATAAAAAAAATAATTGCTGGTTGTGCCGGTTTGTATTTTGAAGCTGTCACTGAAAATCAGGAAGTAACTCAGGGAAGTACAATAAAAGTTAAGTTGGAAGCTATTAACCGAAGTATCATTCCAATGAAATGGATAGGTGCAGATTCTTATCCCGAAAATGAATTTGATTTTAGAACATTAGACTTAAAATACAATGTTTCCAATACGAATGAGATAAAACTAAATCTTCTTGCCAATAAAATCAATTATACAAATCCTTATTGGTTAAACCAAAAAGGAACTGAAGGCATGTATAAAGTAGATAACCAAGAAAATATTAGTATTCCTGATGTGTTACGCCAAGTAAAAGTTATTTTTTGGATTAAAATTAATGGGGTTGTAATTCCTTTCGAACGCAACGTAATTCACAAATATAATGATGATGTTCAAGGAGAAGTTTACCAACCTTTAGATATAGTTCCTATAGTGACTTCTAGTTTTGCTGAGAAAGTTTATATTTTCAACAACGATAGAGATAAAACGATTACTGTAAAAGTGAAAGCGGGTAAAGATAACATAAACGGGAATATAAAACTTGAACTGCCAGAAAGTTGGCAAGTTTCACCAATAGAAATCCCTTTTACGATTGATAAAAAGGGACAGGAAGTAGAAGCTATTTTTAGCGTTTCTCCATCCAAAGAAGCCACAGAAATAACAATAAAAAGTATTGTAACTGTTGACGGGCAAGAGTATAATTTAAACAAAATTGACATCAACTATCCACATATTTACAAACAAATGGTGCTAAAACCTGCTGAAGCTAAAGCAATCCGTTTGAAAATTAAAACTAAAAATGAAAAGATTGTCTACATCATGGGTGCCGGAGATGAAGTTCCAAAAAGCTTAATACAAATGGGCTATGAAGTTGATATACTAAAACCGGATGAAATTACTACTGAAAAACTTGAAAACTATGATGTTGTTATGACCGGAATTCGTGCCTATAACGTTGTAAACTCATTAGCTTATAAACAAAATCTTCTATTGGATTTCGTAAAAAACGGCAAAACCATGATTGTGCAATACAATACCTCAGACGATTTGGTTACCAAAGATATATCACCATTTCCATTAAAAATTTCGCGTGACAGGGTTACCGAAGAAAATGCTGAAGTCCGTTTTTTAAATCCGAAACATCCTGTATTGAATTATCCCAACAAAATCAGTATTGAAGATTTCAAAGACTGGAGACAAGAGCAGGGATTATATTATCCAAACGAATGGGATGATGCCTTCACTCCTATTCTTTCATCCAACGACAAAGGAGAAAAACCAAAAAACGGAGCGCTGTTAATTGCTAAATATGGCAAAGGGAATTATATATACACTGGCTTAAGCTTCTTCAGAGAATTACCTGAAGGTGTTTCGGGTGCTTTCAGATTATTGGCAAACATTATCGCAATAGGTAAATAAAATGGAAAACAAAAAAACAACGGCTTGGAAAAACAGTTACACTTGGGTTTTAGTAATTAATGCTATATATATTATTATCTTCTTTATACTAATGCAACTATTCTTTTAAGCCATGCAACAACTGGACTGGATTGTTTTATCTGTAACACTTTTATTTATTGTTTTCTATGGTGTTTATAAAACCAAAGGGAGCAAAAATGTGGAAGACTATATTTTGGGCAACAAGGAAACTCCCTGGTGGACAGTTGGTCTTTCTGTTATGGCAACCCAAGCCAGCGCGATAACCTTTCTTTCAACACCGGGTCAAGCCTATCATGACGGAATGGGATTTGTGCAATTCTATTTTGGTTTACCCATAGCAATGGTGGTCATCTCAATGACTTTTATTCCGATATATCACAAACTAAAAGTATTTACCGCTTATGAATATCTCGAGCAACGATTTGATTTAAAAACACGTTCGTTAACTGCCATTTTATTTCTTGTTCAAAGAGGTTTGGGAACCGGTTTAACTATTTATGCACCATCCATTATTTTATCTTCTATTTTGGGATGGAATTTAACCATGCTCAATATTATCATTGGAATTTTGGTTATCATTTACACTTTTTCCGGTGGAACCAAAGCCGTTAATGTTACCCAAAAACAACAGATGTTTATTATCATGTTAGGCATGTTTATTACCTTCTTCTTGATATTGTATTTGTTGCCAAATGACATGACGTTCTCCAATGCAATGCATATTGCGGGTGCTAACGACAAAATGAACATACTAGACTTCTCTTTTGATCCTGAAAATCGATATACTTTTTGGAGCGGAATAACAGGTGGATTTTTCCTGATGCTTTCCTATTTTGGTACCGACCAATCACAAGTAGGACGTTATTTATCCGGAAAATCAGATAGAGAAAGTCAAATGGGTTTAATCATGAATGGCTTCCTTAAAGTGCCAATGCAATTCTTTATTTTATTGACCGGAGTAATGGTTTTTGTTTTTTTTCAATTCAATCCAGTGCCACTTAATTTCAATCCAGTAAATAAAATAGCTATTGAAAAATCAAAATATGCAAGCGAATATCATTCACTTGAAAAACAATTAGCACAATTATCAGAAGAAAAGAAAGAGTTCAACCTACTATATATCGACCATTTAAATCAGAACTATGACAATCCAATTTTGAGAAAAAAACTAATCTCACTTTCTGGAAAAGAAAAAGATTTGCATGACGAAGCCAAAGTAATCATAAGCAAAGTAGATAATAAAGCGGAAACTAATGATAAAGATTATGTTTTTATTTATTTCATTTTGCACTATTTACCATCGGGCTTAATCGGACTTTTACTGGCAGTTATTTTCTCTGCTGCTATGTCTTCTTCTGCTTCCGGGCTAACAGCGTTGGCTTCCACAACTGCTATAGATATCTATAAGCGAAATATCAAAAAAGAAAAATCGGAAAAACATTTTGTGAATGCTACTAAATATTTCACGTTGCTTTGGGGTGTAATTGCTATTGCCTTTGCCTGCGTAGGTACCTTATTTGAAAACCTAATTCAGTTGGTCAATATTGTAGGTTCCATTTTCTACGGAACTGTTTTAGGTGTATTTTTAGTGGGTTTTTATATCAAGTTTGTAAAAGCAAATGCTATTTTCTATAGCGCGGTTATTAGTCAAATAACCATATTTTTCATTTACTATTATACAATTCATATCTATCCTACAGGTCAGGAAAAGTTAGGCTATTTATGGTTGAATTTTATTGGTGCTTCTCTAACGATCATTTTATCTATACTTTCTCAATTTGTCATAAAGGGAAACAAAAAGTTATTGCACAATAATGCAGATCAATTTTAATCAAAAAAAAATATCCAAATCATAAGGTGTATAATTTGGATATTTGTAATTAGTATTTATTTTTTACTCCATTCTTTTATACTATCGTTATTCATTTTAACATAGTCATTGTTTTTAGCTTTTTCTGCACCAGCTTTAGATAATTTTGCGGTAGAAATAGCTCCAACTTTATCGCCGAGTTTGGCCTGAATTAGAGACTTTTGACGTAATTGCCAAAAAGGTATATCATCACCTGGTTTTACCATTGAAATTGCTTTGTTAACATATTCCAATGCCTTATTCAAATCTCCGTTAGATTGAAAAAAATAAACTCCAGATGAGTAATAATCAGCTGCTGTTGGTCCAGCTAAGGTCTTCTCTATACTTGCCATAGCAGTTTTTTTAGTTGGAACTTCAAACTTCACTGAGGCCATAGTTTTTTCCCAAGCAATATCTATAGTTGCACTATCATTAGTTAAGTTACCAACAGAAATTGTAAACGATTCTACTGCATTATTTAAAGCAACAGGATCAACGTTAACCAAAACAGCTACTTTATTAGCGTCCCAAACTTCAGGTGTTCCCCAATTATCAGTATCTGTATAAAATACCACTTCCCACATATCTACTTTAGGAGTTGTAAATAAAGCATATTTTCCTTTTTTAACATTAGTACCATTGATAATAACATCTTCACTAAAAGAAACCGTAGAATTAGCGTTAGCACCTGTTCTCCAGAGCTCACCAAAAGGAACTAAATCACCAAAAATAATTCTCCCTTTGGCGCTTGGACGATTATAATCTATAGTAACCTCAGTAAGACCAACGACTTGTGTTAATGAAGAATGTGGACTTGGTTGAGGAGTTTTTACTTGTGCATTAAGGACATAACTAGCAATAATAGTTGCTAAAACGAAAATAATTCTTTTCATGTGTTGATTGTTTTAGAAGTTTTCCAAATTTATAAATAGTATAAATTCACGCGTGTTAATAATAACTTAAATATATTTTGTTTACTTTTTTTTGCAAATATATAAACAAAATATAGTACTTTTACAAAAAATAAATAATGAAGATTTACACTTTACATACAAAACAGAATCTACCTATCAGCATAGAAACAGCATGGGAATTTCTTTCTAGTCCAAAGAACTTGAAAATTATCACTCCTGATTATATGGGTTTTAAAACCCTTTCGGGTGATGAAAAAGAGATGTTTGCCGGACAAATAATACAGTACATAGTTACACCGGTTTTGGGAATCCCAATGAAATGGGTAACAGAAATAACACATGTCGTAGATAAAAAATATTTTGTTGATGAACAGCGTTTCGGACCATATGCACTTTGGCATCACAAACATTTTCTAAAAGAAATTCCTGGCGGTGTTGAAATGGAAGATATAGTTGATTATAAAGTACCAATGGGTCTTTTGGGTCAAATGGTACACCCTTTTTTGGTAAAACCAAAACTTAAAGAAATATTTGACTATCGCAGAGCAAAACTAGTTGAACTTTTTGGTGAATTTAAAGAATAATAAAATGAAAAATATATTAATAATAGGCGGGTCTTATGGAATCGGACTGGAATTAGCAAAAGAATTGCAAACGGAAAACAATGTTTTTATTGCTTCTCGAACAAATGAAAACTTATCTAGTTTAGACGTCATTCATATCCCTTTTGATGCAACTACTGATACATTAGACACTTCAATTCTACCGGCAGTCATTGATGGATTGGTATATTGCCCGGGAAGTATTAATTTACGACCATTTCGTGGTTTAAAACTAGAAACATTTGAGAGTGATATGCATATTAATTTCTTTTCAATGGTAAAAGTTATTCAGAGTCTTTTACCACAACTGACTGCTTCTAATCAATCAAGTATTGTTTTATTTAGTTCGGTTGCTGTTAAAATGGGAATGCCTTTTCACACTAGTGTTTCTGCTTCAAAAGGAGCTATTGAAGGATTTGCCAAAGCTTTGGCTGCAGAATATGCACCAAAAATTAGAGTAAACGTTATCGCGCCATCTTTAACCGACACGCCATTGGCAGAGAAATTTTTAAGTAATGAGGAGAAAAGAGAAAAATCAGCGCAACGTCATCCCTTAAAAAGAGTAGGAACTACTGGAGATATAGCACAAATGGCTTGTTTTTTATTAAACGAAAAGAGCTCTTGGATTTCAGGTCAAATTTTTAATGTTGATGGAGGTATGTCTTCATTATTGGTAAATTCATAAAGAAAATGAATATATTTTGGTTTCGACGCGATTTGCGTTTAGAAGATAATGTAGGTCTTTTTCACGCTTTAAATAGTGATGAAGATGTGTTGCCAATATTTATTTTCGATGAAACTATTCTTTCCCAATTATCTAAAGATGATGCGCGTGTTAACTTTATTTATGAACAGTTAGAAAAAATACAAAATCAACTCCAAGCCATTGGAAAATCGTTAGCAGTTTTTCACGGAACTCCTTTTGAAGTCTTTACCAAACTGATTGACGAAAACAAAGTTAAAACAGTTTATACCAATCACGATTACGAACCCTATGCCCGAAAACGCGATTTAGAATTAAACTTGTTATTCAAGGAAAAGAATATCGAATTCAAAACCAGTAAAGACCAAGTTATTTTTGAAAAAAGCGACGTGGTTAAAGATGACGGAACGCCTTATGTAGTCTATACGCCTTACTCAAATAAGTGGAAAGATAACTTTAATAAAACCAAATTAACCCATTATAAATCAGAAGATTTACTATATAAAATTACACTTCACGCCTATTCGTTTTTAAGTTTAAGTGATATTGGTTTTGAAAGCTCAAAAATCAAGGTAACACCTTACGATATTTCTAATACTTTAATCGACAATTACGAAGCTACTCGTAATTTTCCTGCTATGAATAAAACCTCTTATCTCGGAATTTATCTCAGATTTGGTGCTGTTTCCATTCGGAAGATGGTTGCCAAAGCAATCGAAAGTAAAAATGAGACCTTTTTAAAAGAATTGATTTGGCGTGAGTTTTTCATGCAAATCCTTTGGCATTTTCCACACACTATAAATTCAAGTTTTCGTCCAAAATATGATGAAATCAAATGGGAAAACAATGAAGAATTATTCCAAAATTGGTGTGAAGGTAAAACAGGCTATCCTTTTGTAGATGCAGGAATGCGTGAACTTAATGCTACTGGGCATATGCATAATCGGGTACGAATGATAGTGGCAAGTTTCCTATGTAAACATTTATTAATTGATTGGCGTTGGGGAGAAGCGTATTTTGCTACCAAACTTTTAGATTACGAACAATCGAGCAATGTGGGCAACTGGCAATGGGCAGCCGGAAGTGGCGTTGATGCAGCACCTTATTTTAGAATATTCAATCCAACGGAACAAATCAAGAAATTTGATAAAGACTTAATCTACATCAAAAAATGGATACCAGAGATGAATTCTTTAGATTATCCAACTCCAATTGTAGATCATAAAGAAGCAAGGGAAAAATGCTTGAGAGTTTACAAAGCAGCTGTGGGCTAATTTAGATTTTTTATTTTTGTATAACTCAACTCCTTAAAATCTGTTATGACAACATCTGCAAGTGAATAGTCTTGTAATTTAGAATGAAAACTGTCATAACCAATACAATATATTCCGGCGGATTTAGCTGCCATTATACCATTTGTGCTGTCTTCTATCACTATGCAGTTTTCAACGGGTGTATTGGCTAATTCAGCAGCTTTTAGAAAAATAGCAGGATGCGGTTTAGATTTTGGAAAATCCTCACCCGAAACTATTTGAGTAAAGTACTTATGTAATCCAAAACGATTAAAAATCCTATTAATAGTTACGGTTGCTGAGGAAGAAGCTAAGATCAACTGCATTCCGTTATCATACAAATCTTTGATTAAATCCTCCACACCAACCAACAAATATAAATCTTCTTTTTTGTCAAAGGCATCATTAAACAAGTTACGTTTTGTTTCAACTAAGGTTGCAACATCTTCATCGAGATTAAATTGAATCTTTAATCGTTCAAAAATATTCTTAGTCGAATTACCTGTAAACGAAGCATACATTTCAGGATTAACTTCGATATTGAGAAGTTTAAAATGTTGGTTATAGGCATAGTGATGAACAGGTTCTGTGTCTACAATAACACCGTCCATATCGAAGATTACGGTTTTAATCATTTGGATAAATTACGAATTACGAATTGTCTGAAAACTGAGACTGCGACTGTAAACTATTCTCTTTCTTCAACAAATACCTAATCACAGTCTCTGCAGCATACAAACCAAAAAGACAAGGCATATAACTGTTCGTGCCGTAAAAAGATCTTTTGTAATTGGTACCATCAGTCATTTTCAAACTACTAGAATCCTGTATTTCTGAAGAATACACTACTTTCAATTTGTCTATATGGATTTTTTTCAATCGCTTTCTTATAGTCTTCGCTAAATGACAATGCGCAGTATTCTTTATATTGGCAACTTTTACTTTCGAAGCATCCATCTTTCCTCCCGCTCCCATACTCGAAATTACTTTAACACGTTTTCTTTTGCAAGCAGCAATCAGGTTTAGTTTTGGTGTAACACTATCGATACAATCTAACACATAATCAAAATCGGGAGTAACAATTTCTAATGAGCGTTCAGGAGAAAGGAATTCTTCTACACGAGTTAAGTTCAATTCTGGATTAATATCCATCAATCTATCGCCAACAACATGTACTTTTGGTAAGCCAACTGTAGAATGTAAGGCAGGCAATTGTCGATTGATATTTGTAATATCTACTACATCACCATCAACAATAGTTAAATTTCCAACTCCGGCACGTGCCAAAAACTCTGCTGCAAAGGATCCAACTCCACCGAGTCCAACAACCAATACTTTAGCATTTTTTAAATTATTTAAACCTTCAGTTTTAAATAAAAGCGCTGCTCTTTCTTGCCATTTTGCCATTTTAAAATATCATTTAAGAAGTGGCAAAAATAAGCAAAATTAAGCAATGAATTTAATCGATTTTTAGTCTAAAAACTTTCTCCCAATTGGCTCTTACCAAAGCTTGCATTTCCGCTAAAGTGAAACCTTTATATAATGCAGCCAAATCATAAACTTCTTTCAAAGTTTCTTCCATGGTATCGGTTTCAAGGAAGAATTTGTCGTTTGGTATAGATTGAAAGACTTCTTTTAATTCAGGGTTTCGAAGTAAGTATTTTCCAAAAGACAGATAAAACCCATTTGCAATCAATTGTTTTGCTACTTGTTTGTTTTTAGAATACCCGTGAATAATTATAGGTACTGAAATCTTTAATTGTTTTTTTATTTCTATTAATTCGTCAATTGCCCCCACCAAATGTAGTAAAAGTGGTTTTTGATATTTCTCCGCTAAAGCTATTTGCTTTTCAAAAACATCAATTTGGAAAGTCATTGGAACTTCAATACGTTTGTCCAATCCGCATTCACCTAGCGCCAAACATTCTTCTAACTTCAACTTATCTTCTATCGTTTTTAAATCACTTTCCAATCGCTCCTTATTGATATACCAGGGGTGAATACCAATGGAAAAGTGCGGAATAGAGCAGTCAAATTCCCAAGGGTATTGATTAACCAATTCAAAAATGGCAGCATTTTTTGTGAATTTGTGCGTATGTAAATTAAAAAACTGCATGTGTAAAAGTAGTGTAAAAGTCTTAAAACCAAAAGTCATAAGTCGATACGAACTTTGTAAATTTACAAACCTATAATTAGTTTATGCTTAAAACTGCTTTTCATCGCTATATTAATAACTTCAGAGGATTTACAAGAGAGATTTGGATTCTAACATTCATCACTTTCATCAATCGTGCTGGGACAATGGTGTTGCCTTTTTTATCAAAATATTTAAAGGAAGATTTGCATTTTAGTTATAGTCAAGTGGGTTGGATTATGGTTTTTTTTGGAAGTGGTTCTATAATTGGATCATGGCTTGGCGGCAAACTCTCAGATAAAATTGGTTTTTATAAAATCATGATTTTTAGTTTGTTTACAACAGGAATTTTACTTTTTTGCATTCAATTCATTACTAGTTTTGTAGGGCTTTGCATAGGTATGTTTGTACTAATGATTATTGCCGATATGTTTCGCCCGGCCATGTTTGTGTCTATTGGTGCTTATGCCAAACCCGAAAACAGAACACGTGCACTAACTTTAGTCCGACTAGCCATCAATCTTGGCTTTGCTGCCGGACCTGCTTTGGGCGGATTAATTATTATGACTATTGGCTACAATGGATTGTTTTGGGTAGATGGTGGTACTTGTATTATTGCCATTTTATTTTTTTGGATTAAGGTAAAAGAAAAGAAAAAAACAGCATATCGCGATAAAGCTCATCCAGGTGAAGTATTGACACATTCCGTATTTAAAGACAAGCCGTTCTGGATTTTTCTCTTTAGTTGTATGGTTTCGGGCGTCTTGTTTTTCCAAATATTCACCACAATTCCTTTATACCACAAAGAGCAATTTAATTTGACCGAATTTAAAACGGGCTTACTTTTAACATTGAATGGTTTAATCATTTTCTTCATGGAAATGCCGCTTGTAAGCTATGTAGAACGTAATAATATAAGCAAAGTAAAAGTAGTAGCATTAGGTTGTTTCTTTATGGCTGTCAGTTTATTTCTGATGCTTATTAATACTTGGGCTGGAATATTAATCATTATGATGATGTTTATGACATTTGGTGAAATGTTCGCTTTTCCTTTTTCGAATTCGGTTGCCTTAAGTCGGGCACCAAAAGGTCACGAAGGAAGATATATGGCTATTTACACCATGAGTTTTAGCTTAGCACATATATTTAGTTCCAAAATTGGAATGGAAATTATTGACAATTTTGGCTATCAAATCAACTGGTTTGTTATGGGAACTTTGGGATTACTGGCCACATTAGCCGGTCTTCATGTATTTCGTCTTATTGAGAGAGAAAATAAGATACTGTAAAACAAATATATACATCTATTCCTCTACTGCAAAAACTTAAAAAATAGTTAAATAACTATAAATATAGTTTTATAACTAAAAAAATAGTTTTAGGTTTGTTCTATAATTATTACAACTAAGTTTTAAAAGATAGAACTATGCAAAAGTTAACGAACAAGGAAGAAGAAATCATGCAAATATTATGGAAGCTTAAAAAAGCTTTTGTAAAAGAAGTCATGGCCGAAATTACTGAAGAGCAACCTCACTACAATACGCTTTCAACTATTATCAGAAATTTAGAAGAAAAAGGGTTTGTGGGTCATAATGCTTATGGCAATACGCACCAGTACTTCCCTATTGTAAAGATGGAAGATTATAGAAAGCGTTTTATGAATACGGCCATAGATGCTTATTTCAATAGTTCGTATAAGAACTTAGTTTCCTTTTTTGCGGAAGAAGAAAAGATATCGGCAGAGGAATTGAGAGAAATTCTTGAGATAATTGAGAAGAGGAAATAGAAAGGAATAAGGGATAAGGTAATTAATTATCCTACTACAAAAAAAAATTATGGAACAACTTTTCATCTATCTGATTAAATCGAGTGGCTTAATTGCAGTGTTTTATATGGTTTATCATTTCTTGGTGCGCAAAGAAACTTTTTTTACCAGTAATCGTTGGTTTTTGATTGCAGGTTTGTTCACTTCGCTCCTATTGCCTTTGTTTATCATTAAGAAAATTATATATGTTGAAAGACCCAAAGTAAACGTTGCCGACTTGGTGGCGTATACTCCAACTTCATCAAACATTCCTGCAGTGGAAACATTCGATTGGATGCAATTGATTTGGGTTAGTTATATCCTAATTGCTGCGTTATTAGTCATTAAAATTATTTTTAATTTCATTTCGCTCTACATAATGCTTTACCAACAGCAAAAAATTAAAAATGAACAATTTATCTTAGTTGACTTAAATCATGAAATTGCTCCTTTTTCGTTCTTTAACTATATTGTATACAATTCTAATTTGTATTCACAAGAGGAGTTACAAAGTATCTTGTTGCATGAAAAAATCCATAGTCAAGAGTTTCATTCTTTTGATGTGATGCTAGCCAAATTATTTTCTATAGTGTTTTGGTTTAATCCGTTTGTTTGGCTTTATAAAAAAGCCATTATCCAAAACCTAGAATATATTGCTGACCAAAAAGCAGTAGCACAGTTGCAAGACCCCAAAGTATATCAAAGAGCATTACTAAAAGTAGTTATTAATCAGAACTGTTTAGCTATCACTAATAATTTTTATCAATCATTAATCAAAAAACGAATCGTTATGTTGAACAAAAATCAATCCAACAAAAGAAACTTATGGAAGTACGCCCTTGTTATACCTAGTTTAATTTGCTTCGTCTTATTGTTTCAAATTAAGACCATTGCTCAGCAAAAAGAAAAAACAACTATAACTAAACATACAGAAACACATCAAGGTGCTGATATTACTTTTGACTCAAAAGAAACCGACAAATTTTTAAAGACACTAAAAAATGTATTTAAAGAAGAAAAGATTGTAACCGAAGTTTCTAAAATAAAAAGAAATTCAACTGGAGAAATTACTGGAATATGCATCAAAATGAAATGCGAAGATGGTAGAGAAAAAGAATTAAAGATTAACCAAAGTACACCAATAGATCAAATCTTTATTTATACCAATAGATTGGAAAATGGCTTGTTTGATTTTGGCGCAAAACATGTTTCCAATGATGAAATTAGATACATTAGAAATATGGCTAACAGAAAAAGACATGGCATTTATGAGCCAAATAACAGCGAAGCTGTCTATGCCGTGAACGTTAATGACAGTCTTGATGTGACTGGTAACTTTGATTTCAATTTTGACATCGACATGAAAGCTCCAGATGCAAATGAAGCAACTGGAGCGTCTGAGAATCCTGAAATTGCTGAAGTTACAGATGTTTCAGAAGTAGCTGAGATGAATGATAAAATCTCAAAAATAATAGTTAGAAAAAATGTTGATAAGCCTTTAGTTATTATTAATGGAAAAGTAATTACAGATGACAAAACCATAAAAGAAACTATGAAGAATTTATATATTGATGACAATTCATCTTCTTCTGATGGTGGAAAAAAACAAGTTTATATAAATTGGAATGATGCTTTGAAGATAAAAGCAGACGCTATGGCTAAAGCAAAAATTCAAGTAAAACAAATGAAACCTCAAATCAAAAAACAAATCAAAATAGCAAATGGCGATTGGAAAAAGGTCAAAGAAGAAATGGAAAAAGCCAGAAGTGAACAAGAGCAAGCAAGACCAGACATGGAAAAAGCCAAAGCGGAAATGATGCAAGCCAAAGAGGAAATGCTGAAAGCCAAAGCAGAGATGGATGCTACCAGAGCTGAACTTGAAAAAGCCAAAGCTGAGTTGAAAAAGAAAAGCGGGAATTAGTTAAAGAAATTTTAAATCATTTTTACTAAAAAACATCTTTTTATAAGTTTGTTTCACTTAAAAATAAAAACTTATATTCTTATGAAAACAAAATTTAACTTAGTATTGGTAGTCTTCATTATCGCTATAGCTAATGGCTTTTCACAAGACAAAAAACCATTTATTATAAAACAAAATGATGATAAAGGCGATATCGTGATGACTTGGAACGCTAACACACCAGAGCAAGAAATGAAAGACGATATCAAAGCTTTAGGAGAACATGGCGTTTCTATTGCCTATGAAAATGTGAAACGAAATAGCAAAGATCAAATAACTGCTATCAAAGTAACCTATACCGATAGAAAAGGCAACAAAGGCGCACTTGAAATGGACAACCAAAAACCAATCAACACCATCAAATTCTTTAAACAGGGAGAAAATGTTGGCTTTGGCGAACCAAAAAGCAATGACTTTTTATCGAGTGCCAATGGTTTTAGTGGTTTTTCAAATGGACAAAATCCTATGCAATTATTTAATTTTAGTCCAGGAACTACTGATGAAAATGCTAAGTCCTATAGCTTTAGCTTTAGTGATGATAATTCTTCAACAAAGTCGAGAATCTTTATTCAAAAAGATGGTAAAAATCCATTAGTTATAGAAGATGGCAAAGTAGTTCAAGGTGGCGATGACTATACTAAAGAAGAACTAGAGAAAATTCAGAAAAACAAATCAGTAGAACCATCAGATGATGCCTTCCTTAATTTCAATTTTAATGATGAAAGCAATCTAGCGGAGCAAATGAAAAAGATGCAAGAACAACTTAATCAGTTGATGCAAAAACAACAAGATAATAGTCAACCTGAGGAAAACAAAAAGTTGTTACAAGAATCTAAAGAAGAACTCGAGAAAGCCAAAGAAGAACTTAAAAAAGCCAAGGAAGAGTTACAAAAGACTAAATCAACGTTAAAAACTCAAAAAGCCTAATATAATTAAACCGTCACTACGACGGTTTTTTATATTTTTGCATCAAATAAAACTATGATGTATATACTCTTAGCCAAAATCAACAAACTTCTTTTGCCTAGCTTTTCAAAGCAACAATTGGATTTATCCAAAGCCAAGAAATGGCAAATGGCAATTATAGTTTGGCGCTATTATGTCACTACTCGTGCTTTGAAAAGCAAAAAATAAATTAGCTTATTCATTTGTGAATTTAATAGTAATACCTATATTTGCACCCAAAAAAAAGGCCTCGTGGCGCAACTGAATAGCGCATCTGATTACGGCTCAGAAGGTTACTGGTTTGAATCCAGTCGAGGTCACGAATGAATACTAAAATAAGAAAAAAACGCCAAGTTCACTTGAGCGTTTTTTTTGTTTTTAGTATTCTCAAAGCGGAGCTTTGCTGGATGTTGTGAAGCAAAATTCATTTTGTAAAGCGGAGCTATGCTGGAAGTTGTATAGCAAAATTTAGCCAACCAATTATAATTTATTGATATAACTACTATACAAATCTTTAAATTGATAGCCTACTTCTAACCTATCCTTACTTAGTTTATCATATTCAACTAATCCCCAAAGCACAAATTCTTTTAAAAAGTATTTATCTTCGATAGGAATTTGAGGTTGGTATTTTTGGATTAAGTCTTCTAAAGGTTTAACAGCATCCAATTGTATTTTGTAATCTTCATCAGAAGCGTCGTCTAATAATTCAAACCCAGTTTCTGTAAAAAACCATTCTAGGATTTTTGCGTAAGGACTGGCATCAATATCTTTTTCTAACTTCTCAATCTTTGGAAAATAAGCAGGAAAGAAGGTATGAATAGCATCTCCAATCAGATGTTGAGCAACTACTGCCGCACCTTCTTGTTCGCCTTCATAGACTAATTCTACTTTTCCGGTAATGGCTGGTATAATACCCATAAAATCAGATAATCGAACTGTTGTTGCATCTTCACCCGATTTCAATGCACGTCGTTCAGCAGCACTCAATAAATTCTCATAAGCCGTAATCGTCATTCTGGCGCTAACGCCACTTTTGTTGTCAATATACTCGCTTTCACGTGCTTCAAAGGCAATTTGTTCTAATAAATCTTTGGCTAATGATGGCACATAGACTGATTCTGATTGCTGTTTGTCAAGCTTAGCTTCTTGATGTGTGATAGTTCTTGCTACAGCCACGCTTTCGGGGTAATGTGTTAATATTTGAGAACCAATTCTATCTTTTAGAGGAGTTACAATACTTCCGCGATTGGTGTAATCTTCTGGATTTGCCGTAAATACAAATTGCATATCCAAAGGCATCCGCAACTTAAATCCTCGAATTTGTATATCGCCTTCCTGCAATATATTAAACAATGCCACTTGAATTCTTGCTTGTAAATCAGGTAATTCATTAATTACAAAAATACAGCGATTGGCTCTTGGTATCATTCCGAAATGAATCACTCTATCATCGGCATATGACAATTTTAAATTAGCCGCTTTTATGGGATCAACATCACCAATTAAATCAGCAACAGTAACATCGGGCGTTGCTAACTTTTCTGAAAAGCGTTCGCTTCTATGCAACCAAGAAATTGGAGTTGCATCTCCTTTTTCTGCAATCAAATCTTTAGCAAATCGAGAAATTGGATTTAGTGGATCGTCATTAATCTCGGAACCTTCGACTACTGGAATGTATTCATCTAACAATTCGATCATCTTTCTCGCCAATCGTGTTTTAGCTTGCCCACGAAGACCAAGTAAATTAATATTATGGCGTGATAAAATAGCGCGTTCTAGTTCTGGAATTACAGTATTCTCAAATCCGTGAACACCTACAAATGTTGGTTGTCCTGATTTTATTTTTGCTCTAAGATTATCTCTCAACTCGTCTTTGATACTTCTTGAAATGTATCCTGACTTTTTTAATTCTGCTAATGTTGTTATGTTTTCTATTTTCATTTTTTTTATTTAATCGCAAAGAGCGCTAAGTTTAACGCAAAGTTCGCTATGTGTTTAATTTAACTTGCTTCTTTTCTCTATTATCTATTATCTACTCTATCCTATTTAATCTTCTTCTTTCTATTGGTTTCGTAATCTTCAAAAATCATTTCGCCTAATCCTTTTAAACCTGTATAAAAAGCTTTTCCTTGATTAGCTTCTGTAAAACGGTTGACGAATTTTTGAAGATATGGATCATTGGCAATCATAAAGGTTGTTATTGGAATGTGCAATTTTCGCGCTTGTGCAGCTTGATTGTAGCATTGCTCAACAATGTATTCATCAAGTCCATTACTATTCATATAATATTCTCCATTTTTTTCGCGAACACAACTAGGTTTGCCATCGGTAATCATGAAAATTTGTTTGTTGGTATTTCGTTTTCTGCGAAGCATGTCCATTGCTAATTGAAGTCCAGCAACTGTATTGGTATGATAAGGACCAACTTTTAAATAAGGTAAATCTTTAATAGCAATTGGCCAAGCATCGTTTCCAAAAACCAAAATATCAATCGTATCTTTTGGATAACGTGTAGTGATTAATTCTGCTAAAGCCATGGCTACTTTTTTGGCAGGTGTAATTCTATCTTCACCATATAAAATCATACTGTGGCTAATGTCAATCATCAAAACGGTACTCATTTGAGCTTTGAATTTCGATTCTTCCACTACCAAATCATTTTCAGTTAATCTAAATTCTTCAGAACCATTATTTATTTGGGCATTTTTCAAACTTTCAGTTAAAGAAATACTTTCCAAACTATCTCCAAAATGATATTCTCTAAAATCCCCAGTTTGCTCATCCCCACTTCCCGAATATTTAGTTTTATGATTACCATTTCCTGATCGCTTAAGATTACCAAATATTTGGTCTAAAGCTTGTTGCCTTATGGCACGTTCTGTTTTTGCTGTTATACCAGTTCCCGAAGTTCCATCGTCTTTAAGCTCCTCTCTGATATATCCTTTTTTCTTTAAATCTTCAATAAAGTCTTCAATAGTATAACTAGAATCTGTGAGTTTGTATTCTACGTCTAATTGTCGCAGCCAATCAATAGCTTCCTCAAAATCACCTGAGGTATGGGTGATTAATTCTTTGAAAATTTCAAATAATTTATCAAAAGGGGATTGAAATGGTGCCTCGTATTTTTTGAATAAAAATCCTTTTTTCATGTTCTTTTCCATATTTTATAAAAATACTATATAAACTTTATAATGGGTATAGAACGACTATTAATTTTAAGTTAAAGTCTAATTCATCTTTAGTTGAGTTTATTGTACATAAAAAAATAACTTAATGTGTTTCTATAATTAGATCGCTAACCAAATAAATTATTTAGTTTTACAGACTTTAAAAACATTTATGTCCTCCGATTATATACTTGACGAAAAATTTGAAGACATCTTCTTTCTAGAAGCGGATATCAAATATAAAGAATATGAAAACTGCAGTTTTCACCACTGTGATTTTACCGATTGTACTTTTCAAACCGTAACTTTTATTGATTGCAATTTCTTTGATTGTAATTTTAAGGATACCAAAATAAACTACGTATCATTACGTGGAGTTCAGTTTACTAAATGTGATTTTACTGCTGTTAATTTCGCGATGACAGACCAAGTTATCTATGAGTTTAACTTCAAAGATTGCCTATTGGATTATGCCAAATTCTATGCTTTGAAATTGAAGAAAATGCAGTTTATCAATTGCAGCATGATTTCGGTAGATTTTATGTCTAGTGATTTAACCGAAGCGATATTTGATAATTGCAATCTAAGAAGAGCTGTTTTTATTGATACTATTGCTAATAAAACTGATTTTTACACCAGTTATGATTATACTATCGACCCTGAAAAAAACAAGCTAAAGAAAGCCGTTTTCTCAGTAGATGGATTGAAAGGACTTTTGGAAAAGTACGATTTAGTTGTAAAGTAATTTGTAATTTATCAAAAGATTTTAACCGTGAATGGTTTCTTTATTACCATAATTAGCAATCACTTGTGCTTCGAAAGCAATCCACTCACGCCAACGTTTTTCAACATCGATGCCGGTTCCATATTTTCGGGCATAAGTAATAAAAGTAGTGTAATGCCCGGCTTCACTTTCCATTAATTCTCTATAGAATTTTGACAATTCTTCATCCTTAATATTTTCGGAAAGCACTTTAAAACGCTCACAACTTCTGGCTTCTATCATAGCAGAAAAAAGTAAACGTTCTACCAATCCAGAAACGCGACTTCCATTGTTGCTTCTTTTCATGTATTGGGCTAATTCATTCACGTAATCATCTTTGCGCTCACGACCGAGTTTTAATCCACGTTTTTTTATGATGTCGTGCACCTGTTCAAAATGATCTAATTCTTCTTTGGCCAAAGCCAATAAATCAGTAACCAAATCTTCGTGCTCTGAATTATTGGTAATAATGGTTATCGCATTCGTAGCTGCTTTTTGTTCGCACCAAGCGTGATCGGTGAGAATTTCTTCTATATTTTTCTCAACAATATTTACCCATCTTGGGTCGGTTGGTAATTCTAAACGTAATACTCCCATATATTTAGTCTTAAAGTTGTAAGTTAAAAGTCAAAAAGCCGAAAACCCAAAGAAAATTATTATTTCTTGAAGACTTTCGACTTTATGACATTAAAACTTTTAACTTATTTTTTAGTATACAAAAATGGCTCTTTCGCTCATCATGTCGTTCACTTCGTCTGCGATTTCTTCTAATAATTCATCATTAGTAGCATTTGAAAGTACTCTGTCTATTAAATCTACAATTGTTTCCATGTCGCTTTCTACCAAGCCACGAGTTGTAATTGCCGGTGTTCCCACACGAATTCCGGAAGTTACAAAAGGTGATTTGTCGTCAAACGGCACCATGTTTTTATTAACTGTAATTTCTGCTTTCCCTAAAGCAATTTCAGCATCTTTACCCGAGATTCCTTTATTGCGCAAATCAATCAACATCATGTGATTGTCTGTTCCTCCTGAAATTAAATGATAACCTCTTTTAGCGAATGCAGCAGCCATAGCTTTGGCATTTTTCTGTACCTGCATGGCATAAGTAAAAAACTCATCTGATAATGCTTCTCCAAAAGCAACTGCTTTCGCGGCTATGATATGTTCTAAGGGACCGCCTTGATTTCCGGGAAAAACAGCCATATCTAAAATATGTGACATCATTCTGATTTCGCCTTTTGGTGTAGTCAATCCCCATGGATTTTCAAAATCTTTACCCATCATGATGATTCCACCTCTTGGTCCACGTAAAGTTTTGTGTGTTGTAGTTGTTACTATATGACAATGTGGAATTGGGTCGTTCATCAAACCTTTAGCAATCAAACCCGAAGGATGCGAAATATCTGCTAATAAAAGTGCTCCAACGCTGTCTGCAATTTCTCGGAAACGTTTAAAATCCATATCACGAGAATATGCAGAAGCACCTGCAATAATCATCTTTGGTTGCTCTTTTGTAGCAATTTCTTGGATGGTATCATAATTTAAAACTCCGGTTTCTTTTTCTACACCATAAAATGATGGTGTGTATAATTTTCCTGAAAAATTAACAGGTGATCCGTGTGTCAAGTGTCCTCCATGCGACAAATCAAATCCTAATATTTTATCTCCCGGTTTTAAACAAGCTGCAAAAACTGCTGTGTTGGCTTGAGAACCGGAATGGGGTTGCACATTTACATATTCGGCACCAAAAAGTGCTGCCGCTCTATCTATGGCAATTTGCTCAATTACATCTACTACTTCACAACCTCCATAATATCTTTTTCCAGGATATCCTTCGGCGTATTTATTAGTGAGCACAGAACCCGCTGCTTCCATTACTTGGTCGCTTACAAAGTTCTCTGATGCAATTAGTTCAATTCCGTGAATTTGTCTTTCTTGCTCCTCAAGTATAAGGTCAAAAATTTGTTTGTCGCGTTGCATTTGAAATTATTTCGATTAATTGTGCTCAAAATTACAAAAATGGTTTGGTAAATTAATAGTAAATGATATATTTGATTACTCAATTTTTCAACAAATAATTCAACATGGATATGCCTCAAAACACTAATAATCCCAATAGAAAATCATGGATTGAAGTTCCTAAAAACAGTGATTTCCCAATTCAAAATATTCCATTTGGTGTTTTTTTAACTAAGGAAGATGTTATTACAATAGGAACTCGAATTGGCGATTATGCTATCGATTTGGGAGCTTTGCAGCAATTAAATTATTTTGAAGGAATTGATTTGACAGACGATATGTTCATGCAAGATACTTTGAACGATTTTATTTCGGATGGGAAAAAAACTTGGCGCTTAGTTCGTAACCGAATTGGAGACATTTTCGATAGTAACAATCCTAAACTAAGAGATAATCAAGAACACAGAGATATCATAATCTTCAAAATGGAAGATGTTGAAATGCAACTCCCGGTTTTAATTGGCGATTATACCGACTTTTATTCCAGTAAAGAACATGCTACCAATGTGGGTAAAATGTTCCGCGATCCTGCAAATGCGTTGTTGCCAAACTGGCTTCACATTCCAGTTGGATATCATGGAAGAAGCTCAACCATAGTTCCATCTGGAATTCCAGTTCATCGTCCTATGGGACAAACTTTACCTAATGGAGAAAACTCTCCTGTATTTGGTCCGTCACGTTCCATCGATTTTGAATTAGAAACTGCATTCATTACTACAGATGCTAACATAATGGGTGAAAATATACCAATTAATGAAGCCGAAGATTATATTTTCGGAATGGTTTTGTTAAACGATTGGAGTGCAAGAGATATTCAAAAATGGGAATATGTTCCCCTTGGACCATTCTTAGCAAAAAACTTTGCTTCCTCTATTTCTCCGTGGATTGTGACTATGGATGCTTTAGAGCCCTTTAGAACCAAAGGGCCAAATCAAGAACCAATGCCACTTCCCTACTTGCAACAAAAAGGAAAACATACTTATGATATTCATTTAGAAGTATATATAGAACCCGAAGATGTTGAGCCAACCTTAGTTTCAAAATCTAATTTTAAATATATGTATTGGTCGATGTCGCAACAATTGGCGCATCATACTTCTAACGGTTGCCGGATAAATTCGGGAGACATGATGGGATCCGGGACTATTTCCGGGCCAACTCCTGACAGCTATGGATCAATGCTTGAATTAACCTGGGGCGGAAAAAACCCAATCAAAATGAAGGATGGCTCTGAACGTAAATTTATCAACGATAATGATACTGTAATCATGAAAGGCTATTGTCAAAATAGTTCGATTCGAATTGGATTTGGATCAGTTGAGAGTAAATTATTGCCGCCTTTCGTCAGAAAATAATCCTTCGACATGCTCAGGATGACATGTCGTCAAAACAAACTATATTACAATACAAAGAACACAATCTAAAATGAAAAATACAGCATTAACAAAGGTACACGAAAGTTTAGGAGCCAAAATGGTTCCGTTTGCAGGTTACAATATGTCCGTACAATATGAAGGAGTAAATGCCGAACATGAAACGGTTAGAAATGGTGTTGGCGTTTTTGATGTGTCACACATGGGTGAATTTCTGCTTAGTGGCGAAAATGCTTTAGCATTGATTCAAAAAGTGACTTCCAATGATGCTTCTGTTTTGGAAATCGGTCGCGCACAATATTCGTGTTTGCCAAATAACGAGGGCGGAATTGTAGACGATTTAATCGTTTACCGAATGAAGGAAAATCAATATCTATTGGTTGTAAACGCTTCCAATATAGACAAAGACTGGAATTGGATTACATCACATAATGACTTAGGTGTAGATATGAAAAACATATCCGAAGACTATTCTTTGCTAGCGATACAAGGTCCAAAAGCGGTTGAAGCAATGCAATCCTTAACTTCTATTGATTTATCAGCTATTAAATATTATCATTTTGAAGTGGCTGAATTTGCCGGAGTTCAAGATGTAATTATTTCGGCTACAGGTTATACCGGTTCGGGTGGATTTGAAATTTACTGCAAGAATTCGGATGTAGAACAAATTTGGAATAAAGTTTTTGAAGCAGGTCAACCCTTTGGAATCAAACCAGTTGGTTTAGCAGCTCGTGATACGTTACGTTTGGAAATGGGATTCTGTTTGTATGGAAATGACATTAATGATTCGACTTCACCAATAGAAGCAGGTTTGGGTTGGATAACTAAATTCACTAAAAACTTTACCAATTCTGAAAACCTCAAAAAGCAAAAAGAAGCTGGCGTTACAAAAAAATTGGTTGGTTTTGAATTAATTGTACGTGGTATTCCGCGTCACGATTATGAAATTGTTGATGCTGATGGTAATAACATTGGGATCGTAACTTCGGGAACAATGGCTCCAAGTTTAGGGAAAGGAATCGGAATGGGTTATGTTAAAACTGAATTTTCAGCTATTGATAGCAACATTTATATTCAAATTAGAAATAATAAAGTCGCTGCCAAAGTGGTAAAGCTACCTTTTTACAAAAAGTAAACTCAATTTTTTGAAATTACTTAGGATAAGTTACTTTTGCAATCGATAAAAAAATAAACATAAAATACATTTTTTAGCAATGGGAAGAGCTTTTGAATTTAGAAAAGGACGAAAAATGAAACGTTGGTCTGCCATGGCCAAAGCGTTTACTCGTATAGGAAAAGATATTGTAATGGCCGTAAAAGAAGGCGGACCAAATCCGGAAGCCAATTCCCGTTTGCGTGCTGTTATCCAAAATGCAAAATCGGCTAACATGCCGAAAGAAAACGTGGAGCGTGCTATTAAAAAAGCAACTGATAAAGATACAGCCAACTACAAAGAACAGCTTTTTGAAGGCTATGCTCCACATGGAATTGCACTTTTAATTGAGACAGCTACCGATAACAATAATAGAACTGTTGCAAACATTAGAAGTTATTTCAACAAATGCAATGGTACAATGGGAACGCAAGGTTCGGTAGAATTTATGTTTGATCATACGTGTAATTTCCGTATACCAAATAATAATATTGATATTGAAGAATTAGAATTGGAATTCATCGATTTTGGTGCCGAAGAGATTTTTGCTGACGAAGACGGCATCTTAATATACGCGCCTTTTGAAAGTTTTGGTGCTATTCAAAAAGAATTAGAAAGCCGTGGCATTGAAATCCTTTCTTCAGGATTTGAAAGAATTCCACAAATCACCAAAAAACTAACCGAAACTGAAATGGCTGATGTTGAAAAACTAATTGAAAAAATAGAAGAAGATGATGATGTGATGAATGTGTATCATACCATGGAGGTATAGTTTTCAGTCGCAATTTTTTAGATAATAAGTATATGATAAACGCTGGGCTTTGCTTGGCGTTTTTTTTATCTAAGATTTTATAAAATCTGTAGCAATGAAACATCTAAGTTATTTAATGATAATACTTATGACAGTACCGACAACCGCGGATGAAATCAAAAAGGATGATCATAAGAAGCTAATTATTAAACAACAAAAATTACCATCAAATCCAAAAATTTCCGCACTCGAAAATGGGATTTCCTAACAGCGTTGTTGCTTGAAAAAAAGTAATCGAAGAAAAATGTA
>NZ_JBMOGQ010000024.1:0-23457 GCF_049318325.1 Flavobacterium sp.
TAGTAATTACTATTTTCTACTTTTGCATCACAAATAATAAACAAACACAAACATGAGCGTTTTAGTTAATAAAAATTCAAAAATAATAGTTCAGGGATTTACAGGAAGCGAAGGAACTTTCCACGCAACACAAATGATTGAATATGGTACCAATGTAGTTGGTGGTGTTACTCCAGGAAAAGGAGGAACTAAACACCTTGACAAACCTGTTTTTAATACGGTAAAAGATGCAGTTGAGGAAGTTGGAGCTGATACTTCTATCATATTCGTACCGCCAGCTTTTGCAGCCGATGCTATAATGGAAGCTGCTGAAGCCGGAATTAAAGTGATTATTGCTATCACTGAAGGTATTCCTGTTGCTGATATGATTAAAGCGTATGAATATATCAAACAAAGAGATTGCCGATTAATTGGTCCAAACTGTCCTGGAGTTATCACACCTGAAGAAGCTAAAGTTGGAATCATGCCGGGCTTTGTTTTCAAAAAAGGAAATGTTGGTATTGTTTCTAAATCGGGAACATTAACTTATGAAGCGGCTGATCAAGTAGTGAAACAAGGTATGGGAATTACAACAGCTATCGGAATTGGTGGCGATCCAATTATCGGAACTACTACAAAAGAAGCGGTTGAATTATTAATGAACGATCCTGAAACCAAATGTATCGTAATGATAGGAGAAATTGGTGGTCAATTGGAAGCTGATGCTGCCAAATGGATAAAAGCTGATGGTAACCGTAAGCCTGTTGTTGGTTTTATTGCCGGTGAAACAGCACCAAAAGGAAGAACAATGGGTCACGCCGGAGCAATAGTTGGCGGAGCTGATGATACAGCTGAAGCTAAAAAACGTATCATGAGAGAATGTGGTATTCATGTAGTAGATTCTCCTGCTGAGATTGGTAAAAAAGTAAAAGAAGTGATGGGGTAAATTTAAACATCATTTTATTTCAAGTAAAAACTCCTGAAACGCTCGGGAGTTTTTTTTGAAATATATATAAAAACTACTTATCAATTATAACTTTTACTGTTTTATCATTCTTCCCATCTGTAACTTTTACAAAATAAATTCCGTTATAAATTGTATCTGTTTCAATCACACTCAATGTGCTTCCCTGTAAAATCTTACTTGTTTTTACGATTTGTCCTATTTCATTTATCAAATAAACATCCATATCTTTTTCAGCCATTGGAGTTTGAATGGCAATAAATTCAGATGCTGGGTTTGGAGAAATAGTAACTTTAAAATCAGAATTTTCAAATGTGTTGGATGCCAAAGTAGTGGTTCCTGCTGGAACAGAAGTTACTGTAGATACAGTAATATTTCCATAAAAAGTAGGTCCAACAGCATAAGGATAGGTAGAATTGTGATTTCCATCAACGGTAGCAAAATAACAATAAATTCCATTTGGATATAAAGACGCTGGATATTCTGGTGTATTACAAATTCGGCCATTATGTGAGTCTAAATACGTAGCATCTCCACTATGATCTACATATTCATAATCTTCTCTAAAATAACCATTAAAAAAAGTTTGTGTTCCTAACACTTGATTGATTGCTGGTCCGTTTGTTCTTAATCCAGTTGGATATGATTTTAACTGGTAACTTGATTTCATTCTAGTTATAGCTCCTGTTCCGTTAGTATTTGTGTAGGCATAAGCACCATAAATAGGAAAACCATCATAGGCAAATCCTAATAAAGGAGAATGTTGTGTTGGGTTAATGACATATAAACCATCGGATGGATAAGCTGAACAGACATTAGAAAGTACAGCTAAATCTAAATTAAAAGCACTTGGATTTTGGTGATGATGGTAATTTCCCATTGCTGGATGTGCTTTCGCACAATCGAAACCAGCGCGTTCTGCAGGAATGGCATCTCTATTCCATGCTTGAGTTATACCTGGACCACCGGCACACGGAGGATTTCCTGGTCCGCCACAAAGCGCTCCAGTTGCATTATTCCAAGCTACACCATCTCGGTAATCAAACAAGGCTACACCATTTTTAAAAACACCAATATTTCCACCTGTGGTAGCTACTGTTCCCGAGCCTTGAACTGGATTTAATGGAATTCTGAAAATTTTATTTTGTGCTGTAGCTAAGGAAGGATTTCCATCTTGAAAAGGACCAGTAATATAAGCAGGAATACCAGTTGCTGAAACATAAGCATAGGTTGCATTATATTGAACGGTTTGGACATTTGCCTGAACTGCATCTACAATAGGAGTAGAGTTGCCCGCAACATAATGACGTCCAGTAATACCCGTAGTATTAATTAGCCAAGAAGTAATAGCAGGATTAGTTTGTCCAAAAACAGCACAATTGGCTGTAATAATCAATAGTAAAGTTAGTTTTCTCATGTTTATAGTTAATATTAGTACATATTTTGTTTTTCACCTCTAAAAAAAATTCTGCATCCAAAAGAATCTGATTTAGGTGTTTCAACTTCTTTGTTTTTCAGTAAATCATCAATTGCATTAATTAGATAATGATTGGTTGATTTTTCTGGTTCTGCTGCATTATCATCAATAGTGCCCTGATATTTTATTGAAAATTTGTTACTTGTTTTATTTTTCCAAATAATAAATGCCTGTGGCGTATGTGTCGCATTAAATTGTTTTGCCACGACTTGTTTTTTATCTTGCAAATAGGGAAAATTAAACTTGTCTTTGGTTGCTTTTTTTTGCATTAATTTAAAGGATTCTTCTGCATAAGCTAAGGTGTCCATAGAATTAATAGCTAAAAGATATACTTTCTGATTCTTATATTTATTATTTATTTTATTCAATCTGTCTGAATATAATTTCGCCATCGGACATTTATTGCATATAAATACAACTGCGAAACCTTTTGCATCCTTATAATCATTAAGTGAAACCTTTTTATTGTCAACACTTTTTAAAGTAAAATTCTTTATTAACTTTTCATTGCTATTCGTGAGAAATGAAAAGCTTATAAATGCTAAAAACAATACAAATACAATCTGTATATAATCTTTTTTCTTCATATTAATTTTTAACAAACTTCTTAGTTGTAATAGACTTAGTAGCTTTATCAATCATTTTTACAATATAAACACCTGTTGAAAGACTAGAGACATCAATACCATTTTGCCATTGTGGCTGAGGTAACATCATGGCAACTCTCCCTTCAAGAGTTGTTATTGTGACATAGTAAATTTCAGCTAATGGATCACCTAAATTAATAAACAATTTATTATTTACTGGATTTGGATATAATTTAAATTTAGTAGATGGTGAGGAACTGTTATTTCCTAGAGGTGTTCCTGTAACTACAAATTGCCCCATCATTCCATCGTCCTCGTGTTGAGAGAAATGACAATGATACATAAATGGATGAGTAGCATCTGCGAAATCTTTGAAACGACATACAAAAGAAACACTCTCGTTTCTGCTAATAAAAAATGTGTCTTTCCATCCAGATTCATAATTAGCAGGACCAGTAGCAGCCGCAGTACCTACTTTACGAGAAACAATTTTAAACTGCACATCGTGAATGTGAAAACTATGTCCAAAAATAGCATTTGGTGTGTTGGCAATGGTCCATTTTTCAGTTGTATCTACTATAAGGGTTTTATTGATAGTATTTATATTAAAAACACTATTATCAAAAACAAAAGGATTACCAGCAGGTTGCCCACCGCTTATAGTTACAATTCTATTCACAGTTGCATCAGAATCAGTAAAATAAGTATTATTAGCCAAACTAGATGGTATACTAGTTATAGGAGTTGATGTTGCATCACCTACATTGATGTGCAACACGTTAAAAGTTGTATTGTTTAGTAAACTTCCAAATTGACCAGATGTGCCTGGTTCTCCTCCCGGAAAACTGTTAGATTGACCGCTATTATATGCTTTTATATCTAATGTGCTACCTAAAGTTTCACCACTTAAATCCACTAATATTTCATAACGTTCTCCAACATGCACAGGTAATCTATTAACTGCAACAGGAGCATTTAATAAGCCACCATCATTACCGATTACATAAAAAGTTTTTGTTGCACCTGAAGAATTTACGATTCCTAAATTATATCCTCTCTCAATTTCAGCATTAAGAAATCTAATACGTACGACTTGTTTAGGTAATGTAATTTGACCATTCATTGTTCCGTTGGTTAACATATTGTCACCATAAGCTCTTCCAATTGAGAATTGATTTGAAGTGTCAAAATTTCTACTTGTCATGATTATAGGAATATCATCAACACCATAATTTCTAGGTAAAGGTAAAGCTGATTCTACAGCATCTTTTACAATGATTAGGCCTCCGACTCCTTTAGTAATTTGAGCCTCAGTAGTTTCATGTAAATGCGGATGATACCAATATGTTCCTGCATCATTAGTCATTGTCCAATAGGGTTGCCATATTGTTCCAGCTGGAATAATTTGATGTGGCCCACCATCCATGACAGCAGGTAAATGCATGCCATGCCAGTGAACAGTAGTAGATTCGTTAAGATTATTGGTTACATTCATTTGAACCAAATCTCCTTTATTTATAATCAAAGTTGGTCCCCAAAATGTTTCATTATTAATAGATCCTGTTACGGTCTGATTTCCAGTAGACTTAATTTGCTTAACCGATTCGTGTATATTTAAATCAAAAGTTGATCCATATAACGCTTGAGGAATTGGAATATTGTTGTATTGAGCTTGTATAATTGATGAAATAGAAAATAAAAAAAATGTAAATATAGATTTTTTCATAAAAGGGTATTTTTTGACTTTTGTTTTTAGACGCATTAAATTTATAATTCTTGTGTTGGTATTTTAAAATTCATTCTTTTGGAAAACTAAATCGTTTATCAAATAGAAATTCATTATCAGTTAAGGTTTTTAAAAACAATACCAAATCTACTCTATCATTATCCGATAATTTCATTGGCTTGGCTAATTCTTTTGGTAAACTATTATCATGACCTAAAGAATTGTAATGTTTAACTACTTCGGTTAGTGTTTTAAATCTCCCATCATGCATGTAAGGAAATGTGAATTGAATATTTCTTAAAGTAGGAACTTTAAAACGAAGATAATCTTCTTTTTTATTCGTAATTTTCATTCTGCCTGAATCATTTAAAGTAGTGTCTAATGCCAATCCGTTTTTCTCAAACTTATCATCACTAAACAATGGCTCTTTATGACATGATGCACAATTGGTTTTAAATAAACTATATCCTTTTTTTTCTTGTTCTGAAAATTCTAATTCATTTCGAATCATTTTATCATACTTAGAGTTTGAAGATTTTAACATTATTGTAAATTGAGCTAACGCCTTAAGGAGTCTTTGGCTAGTTACTTTTTCATCGCCAAACGCTTTAGAAAACAATTCTCTATACTTTGCGCTATTTTGCAATTTTGCTATAACATTTTCTAATTTTTCATCCATTTCTAATGGATTCGTTATCGGATTAATAGCTTGTACTTCAAGATTATTTATTGCACCATCCCACATAAAATTTTTATTCCATGCCAAATTGATAAGCGCCATTGAATTTCGTGTGCCAATTTTTCCATCTATTCCGTGACTCAATTGATGGTCAACATGGGTAAATCCGGTTTGTTGCAAATGACAACTTGAACAAGAAATAGTATTATCTCTAGATAATATTGGATCGTAGAATAAATTTCGTCCTAGTTGAAATCCTTCTTCTGATAATGGGTTTTTTGTGAAATCGTAAATTGGTTTTGGCCAACCCTTGGGAACATCAAAATATAAAGGCGTTGTAAATTGCTTGGAGAATGCCAAACAAATTAAGATTAGTAATCCTAATACTGAATAATATTTCCAACTTATTTTCATTCTATATAAAATAATGATTTACTGTAATCAGCTAATTCCATAGCTAGTGTTCCGGGTATCATGACACTATTAGTTTTAGCTAAGTTAAGGTTAGCAAAGAAATTATATAAGTCTATACCAATATTTATTTGTGTTGCTTTCTTTTCGTAAGTCAGTTCTACTTTTCGCATGGCATAATAGGGTGAAAGATAGCCACCAATATGAAATTGAAATTCATTTTTTCTGGACTTGCAGCTTGAACTTTTGCCTTCTATTTTCATATTGATATAACCACTTTGCCAAGCCCAATACATGCCTTTTGTTGGATCTAAATCACCAGCCAATGCCCCGGCTGTATTAGTTAAACTGTCTATGCCAATATTAAAAAAAACTTTGGAGATTATCTTATCATTCTTTTTAGTTAGATAGAATTTAAAGGAATCGGGAATGTCTGAATCGATTAGATGATAGCTATCTTTTTGTGTAATGACAGATTGGTCGTCATACTGAATCTGAATGTTTGAAATATAACATCTAAATGTTTCAACTGTCAAAGTGTCTTTTTTTGATGAAACATATTTTTTGTTTACTTCAAAAGGAAGTTTGTTATATTTTAAATTAAAGTTTAGGGCAAGCGAATCACCTTTACTTTGAGAATAAATCTGGAAGCAAAATAAAAAAAGGAAAACAATATGTATTCCTTTTTTAGTCATGTCTTGGTCGTTTGTTTGGTTCAAATATTCTGGATAAATCTTCCGTCAACTCATTAAAGTCTTCTAATTGGTCTTGATGACATAGTTTTTTTATGTCTTCAAAATGTTTGAAATGTGTTTCTTCAATTTGTTTTTGATTAGCGTTGATTACTGCTATCAAACTATCCTTAATTTTAACATGAACTTGGGGTTGTTTTAATTGATTATATAGTTCATTTTTAGCAGGTCGAATATTAGTATCAAGTTTTTTGATTTCTCCGCGATGCCATATGATTAATACAGCATATTCTTTTTGCTGATTGTCATCAAAATGTAATCTTTCGATAATAATTTCTCTAGGATTTGGTCTTCCTTCTGGTCTATCAGTTGGTCGTTTATGTTCTCTTGGACCACTTACTAATAAAAAAGCAAGAATAGCAAAGTTGAGCAACAACAAACCTATTACGGTAATGGTTAATAGTTTAGTTTTTTTCATGATTATTTATAAAGCTGATTGCTTTTATTGAAAATGTTTTCAAAATAAGCAGTTGATGAAGTTTTTCTTTCTTTTGTTTTTGAAATAAGAACTGTAAAATTCAAAAGCACTAAAACGGCAATTGATGCAGCAACAAGCCACACAGTTTTTGAGGAAACTTTATTCTCTTTTTGAATTCTTTGTTGAATTCTTGAAAATAAATCATCACTTGGTTCAACAGATTTAATTCCGTTAGTGCTGTTTAAAATGGTTGTAATCCAATTATTTTTTTCCATGCTTGTGCTGAATTTATTTATTCTGAATTCATTTCAGAAGTTCAGTATATACTTTGACGAATGTTGTTATTTTTTCTTGCGGTAATGATTATATTTTTCAGATAATTTATCTTGTAGCGACACTTTTGCTCTGAAAACCAAGGATTCTACCGATGAAATACTGACTTGCATAATCTCAGCAATCTCAGGATTACTTAATCCGTCAAGTTTAGATAAGAGAAAAGCAGTCTTTTGATTTTCGGTTAAGGTATTGATTACTGCAAATAGAATTGCAGCTTCTTCTTGATTTTCTATCAAAATACCAGGATGTTCAAATGTAGTTGTGTTAAGATATTCTGCTTCGTTTTGGCTTTTCTTTCCAAAAATAAAAAAGCGCTTCTGACTATTCTTTTGCTTTAAGTAATCTAAACATTGGTTAATGGTAATGCGATAAATCCAGGTTTTATAAGATGACTTTTGATTGAAGTTCTCCAGAGAATTATAAACTTTGACAAAAACATCTTGAGTGATTTCTTCTGCATCTTCAATATTTTGCAAATAATTCAGCGCCACATTAAAAACAAGTGTTTTGTATTCATGATATAATTTCTCGAAATGAAATTGGTTTTCAATCATTTGGTAAAATGTCAACTTTTAACTTGCAATGATACTAAATGATTTTTTACTAACTATAAATTATTCTATATTTGAACTTTCAATCAAACAACCGTGGCGAAGCCGACACGAAGCTTTAGCGAATTGGCGAAGCAATTGTATGGAGCGTAGCGGAATAAATCAAAACTAATTTTTATAATATGAAATTATTAGAAGGAAAAGTAGCCATAATAACTGGCGCAAGTAGAGGAATTGGTAGTGGAATTGCAAAAGTATTTGCACAACATGGAGCAAATGTAGCTTTTACTTATAGTTCATCTGCTGAATCAGCTTTGGCTTTAGAAAACGAATTATCGGAGATGGGTATCAAAGCCAAAGGATATAAATCAAATGCTGCCGATTTCAATGAAGCTCAAAAATTGGTTGATGATGTTATGGCTGAATTTGGAAATGTAGATATATTAATTAACAATGCGGGAATTACCAAAGACAACCTTTTAATGCGTATGTCGGAAGAAGATTTTGATAAAGTAATTGAAATCAATTTGAAATCGGTATTTAATATGACCAAAGCAGTTCAGAAAATCATGTTGAAAAATCGCAAAGGTTCTATAGTAAACATGAGTAGTGTAGTAGGAGTGAAAGGTAATGCCGGACAAGCAAATTACGCAGCTTCCAAAGCAGGAATGATTGGGTTTACTAAATCGGTTGCTTTGGAATTGGGTTCAAGAAATATTCGTTGTAATGCTATTGCTCCAGGTTTTATAGAAACTGAAATGACTGCAAAATTAAACGAAGATGTAGTTCAAGGTTGGAGAGATTCTATTCCGTTAAAACGTGGAGGAACTCCTGAAGATGTAGCGAATGCTTGTCTTTTCTTTGCTTCTGATATGAGTGCCTATGTCTCAGGACAAGTTTTGAATGTTTGTGGAGGAATGTTAACTTAGTATTCATTTTGCAATCTCAGTTAGCAGATTAAACCGTAAACTGCGACTTATTTTAAATGCTGACTTTATATATATGAACACAAACACTGTTTTATTGATATTGCTTTCTGTAGGAATAGCGTTTGCGTTATCATTTTACCAATATTTTTACCAAGTCAAAAGCAAATCAAAAGTCACTTTGCTTTTGGCTTTTTTGCGTTTCTTTAGTATCTTCGGATTACTACTTTTATTGATAAATCCAATTATTTCAAAAAAAACTGTCGAAACGGTTAAAACTCCGTTGCCAATTGTTATCGACAATTCAGCCTCTATATCCGATCTGAAAGCTTATAAAATAGCGTTGGAAGTATTTAAAAAGCTATCTGAAAATAATGATCTAGCAGATAAATTTGACGTTCAGACCTATCAGTTTGATACTGATTTTCTTCCGGCAGATACAATTGATTTCAAAGGAAAACAATCTAATATTGATGTTGTTGCCAAAAATCTAAAGAACATCTACAAAAACCAGCACTACCCAACGGTTTTGATTTCTGATGGAAACCAGACTTCGGGTGAAGATTATGTTTTTGGATTTAATCCTGACAATAATGTTTATCCATTGGTTGTTGGTGATACAGCGACTTATTTAGATTTGAGAATTTCGCAGTTGAATGTCAACAAATATGCATTCCGCAAGAATAAATTTCCAGTTGAAGTTTTTCTGAATTATTCAGGAAATAAAAGTATTAATGCTACATTTAAGATCTCACAAGGTAATAGTGTTCTTAATGAACAAACGGTTGACTTTTCGTCTTCTAAAAAATCGGCTCTACTCAATTTATTATTGCCTGCTGATAAGGTTGGACTACAGATTCTGAAAGCTACTATTTCATCAAAAGAACAAGAGAAGAATACATATAACAACACCAAGAATTTTGCTGTAGAAGTTATCGATCAAAAAACAGAAGTAGCTTTAATTTCATCAACTTCACATCCAGATTTGGGAGCCATTAAACGAAGTGTTGAAACTAATGCACAAAGAAAAGTAACTGTACTTAATCCCAATAAAATCAATTCGTTAACAGATTATAATGTTTTGATATTTTATCAGCCAAATGCTGAGTTTAAAGCTATTTATGACCAAAACGAAAATGTCAAAATCAATACTTGGACAATAACAGGAAACGATACGGATTATAATTTTTTAAATCAAAATCAAAACAGTTATAGTTTTAAAATGAGCGGAAGCAAAGAGGATTATTTGGCTTCGTTTAACAATCAGTTCAATTTATTTGCTTTGGATAATATTGGTTTTGAACAGTTTCCACCGTTGGAAAATCCTTTTGGAGCGATAACTGCCAATGGATATGCCAATACGTTATTGTCTTCTACTATTCGCAACATTGCAACTAATCAGCCATTGATGACTTTTGTTGAAAATCAAGGAAAAAGAAGTGCTTTCTTATTTGGTGAAAACATTTGGAAATGGAGAGCCAATACTTATGTTGATAAAAAAAACTTTACTGATTTTGATGTCTTCCTTGACAAAACTATACAGTATTTAGCATCGAACAACACAAGAAAATCTTTGGTTGTAACTCATGAACGCTTCTATAATTCGGGAGAAGGAATTGAAATCACGGCTAAATATTTCAATAAAAATTACGAACTGGATGAAAAAGCACGTTTGACAATAGCTGTTACAAATACCAAAACCAAACAAGTAAAAAATTATGATTTACTTAGAACTACGAATGCTTTTCAGGTTAACTTAGACGGATTAGTTGCTGGAAATTATGCATTTACCGTTAAAGAATTAAATTCAAATTCAGTTTACAGTAGCAGATTTGAAGTATTGGATTTTGATATTGAAAAACAATTCGTAAATCCCGATTGGAGCAAATTAAACCAATTGGCTTCACAAACTAAAGGCAAAGCTTTCCTGCCGAATCAAACAGATTTATTAATTAAACAGTTATTGGCAGACGATAGTTACAAAGCCATTCAAAAAACACTGGTCAAAAAAACGCCTTTGATAGATTGGATTTGGTTGTTGGTTTTGATTGCTATTTCTCTGGCTGCCGAGTGGTTTATTAGAAAATATAACGGATTATTATAATTTTTTAATTGCTCTTTCTCAAAACAATTTTTCCGCCTAGATATGCCATTGGAATGTAGGCAAATCCTAAGTCAATAATGGTAAACCAAACTGGAGAAGGAAGCATAAAAATATTCATTATTCCGCCTACTAAAAAACAGCAACCAATAACAATTGCAAAAGTCATTTTATTATTTGTAGAAATTTTTGCAGCTATAAAAGCACCAACTAATGTTCCCAAAGCATGAGCAAGAAAAGGCATCAGAAAATGTTTTGGTTCCATCAATGGCATGGCCGCAAGTAAACCTTCCAGTGTCTTTAAATCAGTTCCTTCGGGTGGTGGAATAATGTATCCACTTACCATAATGATTCCCGTGTTTACTGTTCCTCCGATTAATAGACCAATAACTATTGCTAAAATAATTTTCAAAATTGTCATAATAAATTGGTTTAAATTTATAAATCGAGTCTTGTTTGCTTCAAGTAAAAATAACAAAATTAATTTACAAAATCATTTTTAATAAAAACTTACTCAAAGACAATCCATTTTGCTTAAATTCGTAACACTAAAAATAACATATGAAAATTGCCATTGTATGCTATCCAACCTTCGGCGGAAGTGGAGTTGTTGCTACTGAATTAGGATTAGAACTTGCACATCGCGGACATGAAATACATTTTATTACATACCGTCAACCTGTGCGATTAGCATTATTAAACTCAAAGGTGCATTACCATGAAGTTAATGTTCCGGAGTATCCCTTGTTTCATTATCAACCCTATGAGTTAGCATTGTCGAGCAAATTAGTTGATATGGTTAAACTCTATAAAATAGAATTATTACACGTGCATTATGCGATTCCACATGCTTATGCCGGCTATATGGCTAAACAAATGTTGAAAGATGAAGGTATTATTATTCCAATGGTAACAACGCTTCACGGCACCGACATTACTTTGGTTGGAAATCATCCTTTCTATAAGACTGCAGTAAGTTTTAGTATCAATAAATCAGATATAGTAACTTCGGTTTCCCAAAGTTTAAAAGATGATACCTATAAACTTTTCAATATCAAGAAGGAAATACATGTAATTCCGAATTTTATTGAGTTGGATAAAATACGAAACGAGAGTCAAATTTCTTGTCATCGTTCTGTTATGGCTAAAAAAGAAGAACGCATTGTTACCCATATCAGTAACTTCCGAAAAGTAAAACGCATTCCGGATATCATCAAAATATTTTATAAAATTCAAGAGAGAATCCCGGCTAAATTAATGATGGTTGGTGATGGTCCTGAAAAGGTAAAAGCGGAACAACTTTGTAAGGAATTGGGTATTGAAGAAAAAGTAATTTTCTTTGGAAACAGCAGCGAGATAGATCAAATTCTTTCCTATTCCGATTTGTTTCTTTTGCCCTCAGAAACCGAAAGTTTTGGTTTGGCTGCACTTGAAGCAATGGCATGGAGCGTGCCAGTAATATCAAGTAGTTCGGGTGGTTTGCCAGAAGTGAACTTTGATGGAATTTCCGGATATCTAAGCAATGTTGGTGATATTGATAGTATGGCTAAAAATGCTTTAAAAATTCTTACTGATGATGCAACATTGGCTAAATTTAGAAAAAGTGCCTTGAGTGTTGCTCAAAAATTTGATATCAAAAATATACTTCCATTGTATGAAGCATTATACCACGAAGCCATCAACAATTCCAAATGAGTAAAAAAATAATTTTAATACTAGTAATTGCATTACTTTATTCTTGTTCATCAACTAAAAATATAGATAGGCTACCTTTGTTTGAAGTGTTACTAGTCAATAACGATGGAGGTGCTAATATTAAGTTTTACGAAGTGTTGACAGAACCAAAAGAAATAAATATGCTTTTAGGAGATGAAACATTGGGTAAAAAGATAGGCTCTAATGATATTACTAACAGTAGTTTTGTTATCCTTAATTCCGGTCCAACTATAGAAAGCAATAACAAAGTTTCAATTGAAAAGGTTATCGAAACTCCGTTACAAATAGAAGTATATGTTAAGGATAGTCAAAAGAATATTGATGCCGTTCAAACCGATGATGATACTTTATATCCATATACTGTTGTAAAAATTAACTCAAAGAAACCAATAGTTATCAAATAATAAATCCCGTCTGGTTAGGGACAGAATTATTTTTTACATCTATTTTAGATTAAAATCTGTAACGAAATTCAAATATAGCTTAGGGTTAATTTTTGAATAATAATCTTTTAGACTTTTAAACTTTACCTATATTTGTTAACTCAAGTTTGGGCATTTACGACTGTAAGAATTAAAAAAAAAACGATATCAAATGGCTGGAAATAGCTACGGAACACTTTTTAAACTCACCACTTTTGGCGAATCACACGGAGAAGCTTTAGGAGGAATAATTGATGGTTGTCCTGCTGGTATTGAAATCAATTTGAATGCTATTCAAAGCGAAATGCAACGAAGAAAACCAGGCCAATCTTCTATAGTTACTCAACGAAAAGAAGAGGACGAAGTGCATTTTCTTTCAGGAATATTTGAAGGTAAAACTACTGGGACTCCGATAGGATTTATCATTCCAAATACGAACCAAAAGTCGGGTGATTACTCGCATATCAAAGATAGCTATCGTCCTAGTCATGCCGACTATGTCTATGAAAAAAAATACGGTATCCGAGATTATCGAGGAGGAGGTAGAAGCTCGGCTCGTGAAACTGCTTGCAGGGTAGTAGCAGGCGCAATTGCTAAACAAGTTTTGTCTGATATCCAAATCAACGCTTTTGTTTCTTCTGTTGGCGAAATATTTATTGACAAACCCTATCAAGATTTAGATTTTTCATTGACTGAAACTAATGCTGTTCGTTGTCCTGATATTGTAACAGCAGAAAAAATGGAGAACTTTATCAAAGAAATTCGAAAAGAAGGTGATACCGTTGGAGGCACAATAACCTGTGTGATTCAAAATGTTCCAATTGGATTAGGAGAACCAGTTTTTGATAAACTTCATGCTGAATTAGGGAAAGCCATACTTTCAATAAACGCGGTAAAAGGTTTTGAGTTTGGCAGCGGATTTTGTGGTTCCAGAATGAAAGGAAGTGAACACAATGATTTATATAATGAAGATGGAACAACCAAAACCAATCTTTCGGGCGGTATTCAGGGTGGCATTTCAAACGGAATGGATGTTTATTTCAGAGTAGCTTTTAAACCGGTGGCTACATTAATTAAAAAACAAGAAGTGTTGACAAATACAAACACCTTGGTTGAACAACAAGGCGTAGGACGTCATGATCCTTGTGTAGTTCCACGTGCAGTACCAATTGTCGAAGCCATGACGGCTATAGTTTTGGCTGATTTTTATTTATTAAACAAAACGCATCAAAAATAATACTCAGTATTCAGTCTCAGTTTGCAGTGAAATATTCCTGATAATTGAGACTGCGTCTGCGACTGAACACAAAAAAAATGAATACAATCAAAAACAAAAAAACATCTTTCTTTTCAAATCTAACTTTTCAGATTCTAATTGCTATGATTGCCGGTGCTTTGCTGGGAATTTTTGTGCATAATAATTACACTCAAGAAATTGCTAAAGATTTTAGTGGTTATATTAAAATACTGGCTACTATTTTTATTCGATTGGTGCAAATGATTATTTCGCCTTTGGTTTTTACGACGCTAGTTGTTGGTATTGCAAAATTGGGCGACATTAAAGCAGTTGGAAGAATAGGAGGAAAGGCGTTGGGTTGGTTTTTTACAGCTTCGTTTATTTCCTTATTGATAGGAATGTTTTGGGTAAATACACTGCAACCCGGAGTTGGATTAGAATTAGGAAAAGTAGATGTGTCAACCGCCACTGAAGTTGTAGAAAAAACAGAAGGTTTTTCGGCTCAGAACTTTATAGAACATATTATCCCAAAAAGCATAGTAGAAGCTATGGCTACTAATGAAATATTACAAATTGTAATTTTTTCTATATTCTTCGGATTAGCAGCCGCTTCAATAGGTGATCATGCAAAACCAGTAGTAAATGCTTTAGATAAAACCTCACACATCATATTAAAAATGGTGAATTATGTAATGAACTTTGCACCGATTGGAGTTTTTGGTGCTATTGCGGGAGTTTTTGCTATTAGAGATTTAAATAATTTGTTACTTACCTATGCTAAATATTTTGGCTCTTTTATGGTCGGAATTTCAACATTATGGATTGTTTTATTATTGGTTGGTTATATTTTTCTCAAAAGCAGAATGACTACTTTATTAAAACATATTGTAAGTCCGCTGATAATTGCCTTTGGAACAACCAGTTCTGAAGCTGTCTTTCCAAAATTAACAGAAGAATTAGAACGATTTGGAGTAAAAGACAAGATAGTTTCTTTCATGTTGCCTTTAGGTTATTCCTTTAATCTTGATGGCAGTATGATGTACATGACTTTTGCCAGTATTTTTATCGCACAAGCCTATGGAGTTCCTCTCGATTTAGGCACTCAAATGACAATGCTATTAGTCTTAATGCTTACCAGTAAAGGGATTGCGGGTGTCCCAAGGGCAAGTTTAGTTGTTGTTGCAGCTACTTGTGGCATGTTTAAAATACCCATAGAAGGCATAGCTTTAATTCTTCCTATTGATCATTTTTGTGATATGTTCAGAAGTGCTACAAATGTTTTAGGAAATGCCTTAGCAACTTCTGTAGTTGGAAAATGGGAAAAAAGATAGGAATAAATTATTTTATTTGTTTTTACTTTATTAAATTTGCACATTAACAACTTAAAAACTATTTTATGAAAAAACTATTACTTTCTTCGATTCTATTATTAGGTTCGATATCCTTATTCGCTCAAGATGATTGTACTACGCCATTAGTTGCTACCGCAGGAACAAATACTGCACCTGCAGTTATTGGTACTTGGGAAGGTGGATGTTTCGATCTTGCAACTACTGATGCGGGTGCTCCTATGGCAGGATTATGGTATACATACACTCCTGCTTCTGATGGTGAAGTTACCATTAGTTCAGATTTAGCTGCTAATGTAGCACCAAATAGTGTAGATACTATGATATCGGTATTGACTGGAACTTGTGGAACATTAAATTGTGTTGCATCAAACGATGACGTATCGGCAACAAACTATTTATCTTCTGTTACATTTCCTGTAGCTGCAGGTGTAACATATTATATTGAATGGAGTAACTACTGGGATGGAGCGGGTTTTAATTTTGACCTTACTTTTACTCCAATTTCATGTTTGAAAACATATGGAATTAATTCAGAAACTAACATTACAACTACTTCACTTACATTGAACTGGGATCCTTCTTTAAGTAATCCTGCAGGATATCAAGTTGAATATGGACTTACAGGTTTTGTTCAAGGTACCGGAACAACTGTTTCTACTCCTACAAATTCACTTGCACTTACTGGTTTAACAGCTTCTACTGTTTATGATTATTATGTAAGAAGTAATTGTGGAGCAACTCAAAGTGTTTGGTCTACAGCTAATCCATTTACAACTGCAAAAGTTTGTCCATACACAACTGGTTTAGACACTGCTGCTGCAGCTACGGGTTGGACAATAGCTACAAATGGCCCAGGTGGACAAGCTATAAATAGTACTGGAGCTGCAGGTCAAGCGGCTACTCCTGGATATTGGATTTTTGGTTCTAGTACTACTACAGCTAATAATAACTGGTTATTCAGTGCGCCAATTTCATTACAAGCTAATGAACAAGTAACACTTACTTTTTATACTCGTGCTACTACAAGTCCAAGAACTTTAAGAGTTACTGTTGGAAATAATAATACTACTGCAGCACAAACTACTCAATTAGCTGCATTAAATGTAGCTGCAGGAACAGTTTGGAACCAAGTTACTACTGTACCTACTTTTACAGCTCCATCAGCGGGTATTTATTATTTTGGATTTAATGATAACTCAGCAGCTACTGCTACTGCAGTTAATATGAGATTAGACACATTTAGCTTTACTTCAGTTTTAGGAACAAACGATTTCTTATCATCTAATTTCTCTGTTTTCCCTAATCCTGTAAATAATGTAATTAACTTCTCTAATGATGCTAATGCTGTTGTTAGTTTAGTTGAAATGACCGATTTAAATGGTAGAGTTATAAAATCACTAAAAGTTAATGCTACTGAAGGTCAAATTTCAGTTAGCGATTTAGCTACAGGAATGTACATGATGAAAATAACTACTGACCAAGGTATTGCTGTTAAGAAAATTGTTAAGCAATAATCTTATAAGTATCTGTTAGATAACAAGAGGCTGTCCTAAAAGTAATTTTAGGGCAGTTTTTTTTATTCATAATATTGATTTAGCATATTTAACTACTCAAAACAATATTTATACAGCTCATTTTTTTTAACCACCATTCAGTTCATCAGCAATAACTTTTTTCATTAAATTTTAAATTATTTAATTTCAAAAAATCATTCCTGTTTTATACTTTTTTTTTGAAACATTAAGTAAAACAATAGTTTTTAATATTTTACATTAACAAGAATAAAAATTGAAATTGGATTAATTGCTATTGCTCTCATCTTTTATAAATAGATAGCAAAAGTGTTTTAGCAAAATTTCAGACGTATTTAGACTTCAGAAACGATTTAAAAACAATATATGACTTGTTTTTATGATAAATTTTCAATATAATTTAAAATGAATTAATATAGGATAAAAAATTTGAGGCTGCCTTTTTGGGTAGCCTCTTTTTATTTTTTCTTCATCGGATAACTTTCTTGACTTTGTTTTCCTTGTTGTATTCCAGAAATAGTGGCAACCAAGTTGGTTTCATTGATTTTTTTGTAAACTATTTTTTGAGGATAATCGTGTTTTGGATTTTCAAAACTAAACGAGATTTCACTCTCGGAACTTAATTTAAAATCTACAGGTTCATCATTATTTTGACCTTTAACGGTTGGTCTATAAACAAGCTCGTCATTTAATTGTGTTAAGATTATAGTCTCTGAATGAACAGTATCTTTTTTGTTTATTATGAAATAAGTTGTCCCAGAAAAAGTGCTGTCATTCTCTTTAGTCCATGTTTCGGTTAAAACTCCTTCGGCCATTTCATTTTTCCAATTACCAAGTAGCCAATTCATTTTTTCAAGTTTGTCAAATTTCTTTTCTGATTTATTCTGACATGAAATGAACATTAATATATTAGCACTACAAATCAATACAATCAGTAATATAGTCCCTGTAGATTTTTTCATCTTCTATTTTTTTAATACTCTACAATACTATAAAAAATCTGCCAACTGAACACACTAAACTGAATACTTTTTTTTGTAATTTTGCAGACGAAAATAAAACAGTATGTTAGAAAGATTGCAATATGTAAAACAACGCTTCGATGAAATTTCGGATTTGATTATTCAACCCGATATTATATCCGATCAAAAGCGTTATGTACAGTTAAATCAAGAATATAAAGGACTTAAAGCGTTAATGGAAAAGCGTGAAGAGTTGATTAATGTTTCCGGAAACATAGAAGAAGCTAATGAAATTTTAGCGGATGGGTCAGATCCTGAAATGGTGGAAATGGCAAAAATGCAATTAGACGAAGCAAAAGAGCGTTTATCCGAATTAGAAGAAGAAATTAAATTCATGTTGATACCTAAAGATCCGGAAGATGCCAAAAACGTGATGGTTGAAATCCGAGCCGGAACGGGTGGTGATGAAGCCTCTATTTTTGCTGGTGATTTGTTTCGTATGTATACCAAATACTGTGAAAGTCGTGGATGGAGAACATCTGTGGTCGATATGAACGAAGGAACTTCGGGAGGATTTAAAGAAGTTATTTTCGAAGTTACTGGTGAAGATGTTTACGGTACGTTAAAGTTTGAAGCTGGAGTTCACCGTGTACAACGTGTCCCACAAACTGAAACTCAAGGAAGAGTTCACACTTCGGCTGCAACCGTTATGGTGTTACCTGAAGCGGAAGAATTTGATGTTCAAATTGATATGAATGATGTGCGTGTAGATTTCTTTTGTTCTTCAGGTCCAGGTGGGCAATCTGTAAATACCACAAAATCGGCAGTGCGTTTAACTCACATTCCAACTGGTTTGGTGGCGCAATGTCAAGATCAAAAATCGCAACATAAGAATAAAGACAAAGCATTAGAAGTATTGCGTTCTCGTTTATACGAACAAGAATTAGCCAAAAAACAAGCAGAAGATGCTACTAAACGAACTTCTCAAGTAAGTTCTGGTGACCGTTCTGCAAAAATCCGTACTTATAACTATGCTCAAGGTCGTGTAACTGATCACCGCATTTGTTTAGATGTTTTTGATATGGATGGTGTGATGAATGGTAAAATTCAAAAATTTGTTGACGAACTGCAGTTGGTCAACAATATGGAAAAGTTGAAAGAGAGCGAAGTTTTTTAATTTAAGAAAATACAGAATAGAATAAAGAAATAGATGCCATACTAAATTAAGTATGGCATTTTTTTAGCATTTGGCAAACTTTGCGAAAAACTTTGCGAACTTTGCGGTTAAACAACTACTATGACAATACAACAGCTCGTCGAACAAATCAAACAAAAGAAATCCTTTCTCTGCATTGGTCTCGATGTTGATTTGACCAAAATCCCAAAACATTTATTCGAACTCGATGATCCTATTTTCGAATTCAATAAAGCCATAATTGATGCTACTCACGATTTATGTGTTTCTTATAAACCTAATACTGCTTTCTATGAAGCTTATGGATTAAAAGGTTGGCAATCATTAGAAAAAACAATTACCTATATCAATGAAAAATATCCTGAAATATTTACTATTGCCGATGCAAAACGCGGCGATATTGGAAATACATCCACCATGTATGCCAAAGCTTTTTTGGAAGATTTAAACTTTGATAGTGTTACAGTTGCACCCTATATGGGAAAAGATAGTGTAGAACCTTTTCTTGCTTTTCAAAACAAACACACCATACTTTTAGCCTTAACTTCCAATGAAGGTGCTTTTGATTTTCAAACTAAAAATGTGAATGGTGGAGAACTCTATAAAATCGTAATAGAAACATCTAAAAGGTGGAAAAACAGTCAAAACTTGATGTATGTTGTGGGAGCGACTAAAGCGGAATACTTCTCTGAAATTCGAAAAATAGTTCCGGATAGTTTTCTTTTAGTTCCCGGTGTTGGTGCGCAAGGTGGTAGTTTGAAAGAAGTTTGTAAATACGGAATAAATGAAACTATTGGATTGTTAATCAATTCTTCTCGCGCTATTATTTATGCTGCTTCTGGAGAAGATTTTGCTCAAAAGGCTAGGGAAGAAGCATTAAAAATGCAAAAGGAAATGAAATTAATTATTGAAAGTATTTAATCAACTTGGTAACTTTGGTTGATCATCTTGGTATATTGCATTCTTTTGAAACAGTTCCCAAACGTATCGTTTCTCTTGTGCCATCTCAAACCGAGTTATTGTATGATTTAGGTTTAGAAGAAAGTATTGTTGGTATTACGAAGTTTTGTGTTCATCCTTTCCATTTCAAATCCACTAAAAAGGTAATTGGAGGTACTAAAAAAGTACATTTTGAAAAAATTCGTTTGCTGCAGCCTGATATTATAATTGCTAATAAAGAAGAAAATACCCGAGAAATAGTTGAAGAACTTTCTAAAATTTGTCCGGTTTGGGTAACTGACATAATCACTATAGAAGATAATTTGAAAATGATTTCGGATTTTGGAATACTCTTCAATAAAAGAACCGAAGCCCAGAAATGGATCGACAAAATCAATTTTGCACTTACTAATTTTAAGCAGTTTGTTAGAAATAAATCTAAACAGGAAGTTGCCTACTTTATTTGGGCCAATCCTTATATGGTTGCCGGAAATAATACGTTTATCAATGAAATGTTGAAACTCAATAATTTTCATAATATTTACGAAAATAGAGAAGAACGCTATCCAGAAGTTATTATACAGAAAATGAGAATTCAAGTCGATCCCGATTTGGTTTTGCTTTCTTCCGAACCATTTCCGTTCAACGATGAACATGCTTTTGAATTAGGAAGATTTACACATCATGCGAAGATTGTATTTGTAGATGGTGAAATGTTCTCATGGTTTGGAAGTCGACTGATTAAGTCATTTGAATACTTCAAAAAACTACATCAAAATATAGCATAAAAAAACTGTCAAATCATACCAGACTTGACAGCTCTTTAGCTAACTAACCTAAACCAAATTATAATAAATAACCAAATTTATTACACTACAAATATAGTGTCTCTTTTTAGTTTGTAATGTTAAGGATATGTTATACTTATGTTATTGATTTCTAAAATTTTAGACTTATTTTTTGTCTTGCATTGCAAACACTTGTTTTAGTAAAGGAGTTGTTCTAGCTTTAATATCAGCTCGGATGTTTTTTTCTTCTACGCCTATCATTTTAAAAACACCTTCTAATGCTTTGTTTGTTGTATAATCAGTCAAATCAGGATTTACTTTTTTTACCATAGGTAAGCTATTGTATTTTTTTATGATGGTCGCCCAAACTTTATCAGCACCAACTTTAGTAAATGAATTTTTTATCACTGGATTAAATTTAGCATACAAAGGTGAAGTAGTATTGGTCTGTAAATAAGAAGTAGCTGCATTTTCATTACCCATAAGTATATTTTTGGTATCGGTAAAACTCATATTTTTTACAGCATCTACAAATATGGGAGTAGCTTCTTTGGTCGCATCTTCGGCAGCACGATTAATCATTAATAATCCTTTATCAGCTAAAGAACCCAAACCGAATTTTCTTAGAGCTTCATCAACTTTTTGAAGTTCTTCGGGCAAAAGAATTTTTACCATTTCGTTTTTGTAGAAACCATCAGCTGCAGTCAATTTGGTTACTTGTTTTTCAATTCCTTTATGTAAAGCTTCTTTCAAGCCAGCAGCAATATCAAGATTTCCTTTGCTACCATTTAAAGTATTTAAATCTACAGGAGCTACTTTTTTAACTTCTTTTTGGACATCTTTTTTAATTTTATCTAAAAGACCGCCTTGTGCGAAACCGAAAATTGGAAATAATAATAGTAGGAATAATTTATTTTTCATGGAATTTGTATTTTTTTTATGCTTTTTATCAAAAACAAAGCCAAAAAATAATTAAGAAAAAATTACAGTTCTATTATTGAATCTATTATTTTTATGTTCTCTACGAAATCGTTGTAACATTTTTATTTATTGTGTAAATTGCGGGACTTAAATTATCATATCTTTAAAATGGTATCACAAACGCCTTACATTCCAAATAATAAAGTTAGAATAGTTACTGCTGCTTCACTTTTTGATGGTCACGATGCAGCTATCAACATCATGAGAAGAATAATTCAATCAACTGGTGTAGAAGTAATTCACCTTGGACACGATAGGAGTGTTGAAGAAGTTGTAAATACCGCCATTCAAGAAGATGCTAATGCCATTGCTATGACTTCCTATCAAGGGGGGCATAATGAGTATTTTAAGTATATGTATGATTTATTGAAAGATAAAGGCGCAGGACACATCAAGATTTTTGGCGGTGGTGGTGGTGTTATTTTACCTAGTGAAATCGCTGAATTACAAGCTTACGGAATCACTCGAATTTATTCTCCAGATGATGGTCGTGCTATGGGTTTACAAGGAATGATAAATGATTTGGTAAAACAATCCGATTATCCTATTGGAGATAAACTAAACGGTGAATTAAAACATATCGAAGATAAAAATCCGACAGCCATTGCACGTTTGATTTCTGCTGCCGAAAATTTTCCCGAAATCGCTAAACCCGTTTTTGATAGTATTCACTTAATGAACGAAACTTCAAAGATTCCAGTTCTTGGTATTACAGGAACAGGTGGAGCTGGAAAATCGTCTTTAGTTGATGAATTAGTGCGTCGTTTTCTTATTGATTTTCCAGAAAAAACTATCGGATTAATTTCGGTAGATCCATCAAAACGTAAGACAGGTGGTGCATTGCTTGGTGACAGAATTCGGATGAATGCCATCAATAATCCTAGAGTTTATATGCGTTCTTTGGCGACACGTCAATCAAATTTGGCATTGTCAAAATATGTTGCCGAAGCGATTCAGGTTTTAAAAGCTGCTAAATATGATATCATCATTCTAGAAACCTCAGGAATCGGTCAATCGGATACTGAAATCATGGATCATTCCGATGTTTCGTTATATGTTATGACACCTGAATTTGGTGCAGCTACACAATTAGAAAAAATTGATATGTTGGACTTTGCCGACATGGTAGCCCTAAATAAATTCGACAAACGCGGTGCTTTAGATGCTTTACGTGATGTGAAAAAACAATACCAACGAAATCATAATCTCTGGGATGTAAATCCAGATGAAATGCCTGTTTTCGGGACTATTGCTTCTCAGTTCAATGATCCTGGAATGAATACGCTCTATAAAAAAATTATGGATTGCATAGTTGAAAAAACCGGAGCTGATTTAAAATCGACTTTTCAAATTACTCGTGAAATGAGTGAAAAGATTTTTGTCATTCCGCCACATAGAACTAGATATTTATCTGAAATTGCAGAAA
>NZ_JBMOGQ010000025.1:0-23122 GCF_049318325.1 Flavobacterium sp.
AATGCTAGTGAAAATGCTACAGCTAATTTTATTATTAATCCAATTCCAAGTAATACTGGAGCCACTGTTTCTGCTCAAGATACATGTCCTAATTCTGATAGTAATGTTACAATTTCCGGAATTAGTGATCTACCTAACGGAACATATTCGTTAACTTACCTATTATCAGGAGCAAATTCAGGAACCGCAACTATTTCGGTAACCTTTACAAACGGAGGAACAACATTTACTATTCCAGGTGTAAGCATTATAAATAACGGACAAACATCAGTTCAAATTAATAGCCTAACATCTCCAAGCAACACTTGTGGAATATCAGGTGCAAATGCGCTAATAGGTAATTTCAATGTGATATCTGACCCAGCACCGACGTTAATTGATAGAGGTGAACTTTTCTGCGGAACTAATGTTCCTGCTCCAACCATTGCAGACTTATCAGCAAATTTTGTTGGAAATCCAAATGTTATTTGGTACGATGCTTTAACAGGGGGTACGGCTTTTAGTCCTTCAGATGTATTGATAAATGGCACAACTTATTTTGTGGCCTTAGTTTCTGTAAATGGTTGCGAAAGCCTTCGCCTTCCAGTTACTGTTGATTTAACGGTTTGTGATGTAATTATTCCGGATGGATTCTCACCAAACAACGATGGAATCAACGATACTTTTGAAATTCCGAATCTTGCTGTTATATATCCGAACTATAAATTAGAAATCTACAATCGCTACGGAAGTTTAATTTATACAGGGAATAAAAATAAACAAAATTGGGATGGAACAACTTCAGAAGGAGGTTTGAATTTAGGAGACAAATTACTCACAACCGGAGTTTATTTCTATATATTGAATTTCAATGACGGAACAAGAAAGGCCATTCAAGGTAGATTATATCTAAACAGATAAAGAACAAATGAGTGCAACTATGAAACATAATATTATTAAATACCTCTTAGTACTACTTGTTGTTTTTTTAACCTCAAAATTACGTGCGCAACAAGATCCTCAGTTTACTCACTATATGTACAATATGAGTGTCATGAATCCTGCTTATGCAACAGATAATGAAGATGTGATGAATATTGGGGTATTATATCGCGCTCAATGGGTTGGAATTAAAGGAGCTCCAACAACCCAAAGCTTTTTTATCCACAAACCTTTATCCAAAAGAGTAGAGGTGGGAATTTCGGTTGTTCATGATGAGATTGGTGATGTAGTGAAAGAGAATAATATTTATGCAGACTTTGCCTATGTTTTACCGTTAAGTGAAACTACTAAATTGTCATTTGGATTAAAGGCAGGAGTTACTTTATTTGATGCCAATTTTAACGGATTCGTGCTGACCGATCCGCTACCTGATCCGGCATTTCAGAATAATATCAACCAAACGTTCCCTAATTTCGGAGTCGGAACTTATTTGTTTGGATACAATTATTATGTTGGTTTTTCGGCGCCAAATTTAATGACCTCCAGGCATATAGAAACTATAAATGGTCGTCCCGGAAGTGGAGTAGAATCAGTTCACTTTTTCATGACCGGCGGATATGTCTTTACGTTTAATGGAAATGATAACTTCAAGCTGAAACCAGCATTTATGGCAAAAGGAGTAGAAGGCGCTCCAGTTTCCTTAGATTTAACTACCAATGTGTTAATCAATAATAAATTTGAAGCTGGAGTGGGTTATAGAATGGGAGATTCCGTTAGTGGTTTAGCTAGTTTTTATGTCACGCCAAAACTCAGAATAGGATATTCGTATGATTATACACTTTCAAATTTGGGAGCTTTCAATTCAGGTTCGCATGAGGTTTTTTTACTATTTGATTTGGATTTAGGTAAACTTTCGGGTAAAGGATATGATAAATCTCCACGATTCTTTTAAAATGAAAATTATGAAAAAAAGCTACTACATACTTTTTGTTTTTTGCAGTATCACCACGCTGGTTGCCCAAAAAAAAGTCAGTGTTAAACAAGCCAACACCTTGTTTGCAAGTAAGTCTTATGTCAAAGCTGCCGAAGCTTATGAACAAGTAATTCAGACAAAGCAATCTAGACAAGTGTTACAAAATTTAGGAGATTGTTATTATTACAATTTCCAAATGACCAATGCTGTTCGGGCCTACAGACAATTATTTTTCACCTTTAAAGATAGTGTTAAAAAAGAAGTTTTTTTCAGATATGCCAATGCATTGAAAGGAACAAAAGATTTTGACAAAGGAGATGCTATCATGTCGGAGTATTCAGGTTTTGATCAAAATACCCCAAAATTTATGAAGAACATAACCCGAAGCACTCCCAATAGTTACAAGTTGCAAATCATGTCAAAGAACAAAGCCAATGGCGATTTTGGAATTTCGTTCTATGGCGATAAAGTAACATTTGCTTCTATACGAAATGTCCAAGAGAAAGCCTATGGTTGGAACGACAAACCTTATTTGGATTTATTTTCCGCATCAGTTGATAGTCAAGGGCAATTGGAAAAAGTGGAACCTTTTCCTGCTAATATAAATACGAATAAACACGAGAGTTCTGCCACATTTAGCGCCGATGGGAAAACAATGTATTTCAACAGAAGTAGTGATAAACGAGTAAAAATTGGCGATGAAAAAGTGGCTATGATTAAAATATTTAAAGCCGAACTGGTAGATGGAAAATGGGCCAATGTAACGATGGCGCCTTTCTCAAGTGATTCTTATTCAGTTGAACATCCATTCTTGACAAAAGACGGAAAGAAACTATATTTTGCAAGTGATATGCCTGGTACATTTGGTTCAATGGATATTTTTGTTGTTGATGTAAATGAAGACGGAACTTACAGCCAGCCAAGAAATTTAGGCGAAACTATTAATACAATTCACAGAGAACAATTTCCTTTTGTAACCGAAGGAGGAACACTTTATTTCGCTTCTGACGGACATCAGGGTAATGGAAATTTAGATGTTTTTATGAGTTTAAAATTGAGTAACAACGAATTTGATAAACCACTTAATTTAGGCTCTACAATAAACAGCGAAATGGATGATTTCAATTTCATTTTGGATGAGAAAAATAACAAAGGTTATTTTGCTTCAAACAGAACCGGCGATGATAATTTATACACTTTCATTCAGGAAGAAAATAAGTTAGAGTATTTGGTTGAAGGTGAAGTGAGAGATTTAAAAACATTGGAGTTATTGCCTGGCGCTAGAGTAAAATTATTTGATGATAAAGGCAATCTTATAGAAGAAGTATTGGTGGGTAAAGACGGAACATTCACTTTTAATACGGAGCCAAACAAGATATACAAAATCATGGCTTTCAAAGATTTTTATATTCCAGCCGAAGCTAAATTTGATACTAGCCAAAAAGGGAAACTATATATCGATTTACAAATGAAAGTTGAGTCATATTATGATGCAGAAGAGATCATCAATAAAAAAGATGACGGAACGGTGCTTATCGATTTGGAAAACATCTATTTCGATTTGGATAAATGGAATATCAAGCCACAAGCAGCCAAAGTACTTGATGTATTGGTAAGCTTGTTGAAAAAATATCCATACATGGAAATTCAAATAGGGTCGCATACCGATTCACGAGCCACAGCATTTTATAACTTGAGTTTGTCAAACAAACGTGCTGCTTCGGCATTAGAATATTTGGTGCAGAATGGAATTGATAGAAAAAGACTGCTTTCTATAGGGTATGGCGAAACAAAGCCATTAATTATTTGTCCTAAAAATGATTGTACCGAAGAAGAGCATGCCACAAATCGTAGATGTACGTTTATGATTTTGAAATAGGAGTTAGTTGTTATTGAATATTGGGATTTTTAGTAATATGTACGCTTTTACCGGTGTGCATTTTTTTTGTAAACTATTCAACCCGAATCTGTATTTTTGTATTTCACAATAACAACTGATGAAAAAGTTTCTTCCTCTCGTTTTCTTATTTATTATTTCAAATCTAAACGCCCAACAGCGCCCAAAATTAGTAGTTGGCATTGTGGTCGACCAAATGAAAATGGAATACCTGTATCGCTTTCAAAGTGATTTTTCTGAAAATGGATTTAAGCGATTGATAAATGAAGGATATACGTTTTATAATATGCATTACAATTATATGCCTACGTATACCGCACCAGGACACGCCTCTATTTATACAGGAACAACTCCCGCAATTCACGGAATCGTAAGTAATGAATGGTTCAGCAGAAGCGCAGGAAAAGAAGTGTATTGTACGGATGACACTTCGGTAAAAACACTTGGAGACGGCAGCAAAGAAGAAGGAGAAATGTCGCCTAAAAATTTGCAAACTACAACTGTTACAGACGAACTTCGCCTATCAACTAATTTCAAAGGAAAGGTAATCGGCATTAGTATGAAAGACAGAGGAGCCATTCTTCCTGCTGGGCATTTTGCGAATTGGGCATTTTGGTATAGCAAAACAGGAAGCTTTATCTCCAGTACTTTTTATGGTTCAACATTACCGGATTGGGTAACTGAATTCAATTCCCAAAAAGGCTATATGAAATATATTAATCAAGGTTGGAATTTATTAAAACCAATCGCAACTTATGATGAAAGTCTGCCAGATGATAATCCATACGAAGGGAAATTATACAAAGTAGATAAACCTGTTTTTCCATATGATTTAAAAGCGATGCTCGATAAAAACAACCCGAGTATTTTGAGAGCAACTCCTTTTGGAAATGATTATGTGGCCGATTTTGCTAAACTAGCCATCGAAAAAGAATCATTAGGAAAAGATACTATTACCGATTTTTTAGCCGTGAGTTTTTCTTCTACCGATTATGTTGGACATATTCTGGGGCCACGTTCTATCGAATTGCAAGACACGTATTTGCGTTTGGATTTGACTATTGCTGACTTTTTAAACTATTTGGATAAAACGGTCGGAAAAGGAAATTATTTAGTTTTCTTAACCGCTGATCATGCCGGAGCGGAAAATGCCCGTTTCTTACATGATAACAAATACGATGTAACAAATCTTGATGGCAAGGAGCTTGATAAAAATCTTGAGAAATTTTCAATTGATACTTTTGGTGAAGATTTAGTGCTGCGTTATGACAGCTTTAATTTGTTTTTTGATAAGAATAAAATCAAAGCTAAAAGTTTGGATTTGAGCAAAGTAAAACAAGCATTTAAAGACTTCTTAATGACGCAAAACTATGTAAAGCGTGTTTATACCGAAGAAGAGATTTTAGCAAATTCAGGAGCGGATTATCATCTGAATTGTATTGCCAAAGGATATGATGTAACCCAAAATGGCGACATGATTGTTTTGGATAAACCGGGTTATATTGAATACGGTCCAACTGGAACTTCTCACGGAACAACCTATAGTTACGATACACATGTGCCGTTATTGTTTTATGGATGGAATATCAAAAAAGGCGAATGCCATGAGAAAAAAGAAATTACAAAGATTGCACCAACCTTATCGCAGAAACTAAAAATAACGTTACCAAACGGAACAGAATCAGAGGTTTTGAATGAGATTTTGAATAAATAGTTTTTTCATTTTGTCATTCCAAATTAGTTGCCTAAAATTCTGAAAATTAACTATGAGTACATTTGTAATTAGCAAAAGATACAATGGTGATTATAAGTTTGTTTTTGCCTCCAGAAAGGGGAAAACAATTTTTACTAGTATAGTTTGTAAACATAAATCAGATTGTGAAAGAATGATTTTAGGAATAAAAGAAAACATGTCATTGTTTGCTTTTACAAAAGTCAAAAAGGCATCGAATAAGTTTTTTTTTAGATTATCTAAAGATGGTTTGGTCTTGGCTAATAGCCGAAAATTTTCGACAGAGCTTATGTTGCAAAAAGGAATTGATGAAATTATTAATTATGTCCATAAGGCTGAAATACTTGACTTTTCAGAAAATGAATTTGCCTTTTCTGAAGATAGTAGTGCTTTTGAAGATGATGTACAATAATTCATCATTTTATTATTAAATGCTTTTTCCAAATGTCAACAAATATGGTTTGGATCAAGCAAAGAGAATTTCTTTTTTACCCAAGTAAATCTCTAGGTTGCATGATTTTTCGATGTTAATACAAACTCGGAAATATATCTGGTTTTACTTCATTCATAATGGCATATACTTTTTCAAAGACATCTTCTGCAGAAGGTTTTGAGAAATAATCACCATCGGTTCCGTACGCAGGGCGATGAGCTTTAGAAGTCAGAGTTTGTGGTTGGCTGTCAAGATAGTTATATCCTTTTTGCTCGTCGATAATTTGTTGCAAAATATAAGCACTTGCACCGCCTGGTACATCTTCATCTATTACCAATAAACGATTCGTTTTCATAACTGATTTAAGACAATCATGATTGATGTCGAATGGTAACAAAGATTGAGCGTCAATAATTTCTACATCGATACCTGTTTCTAATAATTCTTTGGCAGCTTGTTCTATAATACGCAGTGTTGAACCATAGGAAACAATCGTAATATCGGTTCCTGTTTTAATGGTTTCCACAACGCCAATCGGAGTTTTAAATTTACCCAAATTGGTTGGCATTTTTTCTTTTAAACGATAGCCATTCAAACATTCAATTACCAAAGCAGGTTCGTCTGTCTCTAACAATGTGTTATAAAAACCAGCGGCTTTAGTCATATTTCTCGGCACCAAAACATGTATTCCACGGATGGCATTTATAATCATTCCCATGGGTGAACCTGAGTGCCAGATTCCTTCCAATCGATGTCCACGCGTTCTAATTATTAAAGGTGCTTTTTGAGTTCCTCGAGTTCTATATTGAAGTGTTGCCAAATCATCACTCATGATTTGGATGGCATATAATAAATAATCTAAATATTGAATTTCTGCAATTGGTCGTAAACCCCTCATCGCCATTCCGATGCCTTGTCCGAGTATGGTTGCTTCACGAATGCCAACATCGGCCACACGAAGTTCACCATATTTCTCCTGCATGCCTTCCAAACCTTGGTTTACATCACCAATGTTTCCGGCATCTTCACCAAAAACTAACACTTCAGGATATTTATTAAATATAGCGTCAAAATTGTCTCGTAATATTAAACGGGCGTCTACTTCTTCGGCTGAATCATCATAAGTAGCAGCTGTTTCAGTAGCTTTTAAAACATTTTTATCCGATTGTGAAAATAAATGCGAGCTAAATTTTGGTTGGATTTTGTTAGTATAATTCGTTATCCAATTCGCTAATTCCTGTCTGCCGCTTTCATTGACAATCATTCGCAATACTTTTCGGGCAACCATTAAAATTTCTTTGCGAATAGGTTCTTTGATGGATGCTAAATCTGCAGATTGTTTTTCAATAAAAACTTTGTTTGCGCTTGAATTGGCTATAGAATTTAACAAAGAAACTAATTCCTGCTGCTCTTCTTTCATCGGAGAAACAAAAGCTGCCCAAGCTTCTTTTTTGCCTTCCAAAACTTCTTTTTTAGAATTGTTTTCAATGGCTTCTAATTCTTCTGCGGTAGCCAAATCATTTTGAAGTAACCAAGTTCTCATTTGAGCCAAACAATCAAACTCGGTTTCCCAAGCCAAACGGTCTGAATTTTTATATCGTTCGTGCGAACCAGAAGTCGAATGTCCTTGTGGTTGAGTCAATTCATTTACGTGAATCAAAACTGGGATGTGCTCTTCTCGGGCTATTTCGGCTGCTTTTTCGTAAGTTGCTACTAAATTTGGATAATCCCAACCTTTTACGGTAAGAATTTCATAGCCATTCCCATTTTTATCACGCTGAAAACCTTTAAGAATTTCAGAGATGCTTTCTTTTGTAGTTTGATGTTTGGCATGAACAGAAATTCCGTATTCGTCATCCCAAACACTAATTACCATTGGTACTTGTAAAACTCCGGCCGCATTAATGGTTTCAAAAAATAATCCTTCGGATGTAGACGCATTGCCTATAGTTCCCCAGGCAACTTCATTTCCTTGATTTGAAAAATTGGAATAATTTTCCAATCCGCGAACATTTCTATATATTTTTGATGCTTGTGCTAAACCCAATAATCTAGGCATTTGACTAGCTGTTGGAGAAATATCAGCACTCGAATTTTTTTGTTGTGTTAGGTTTTTCCAATTGCCATTTTCATCTATGGTCTGTGTAGAAAAATGTCCACCCATTTGTCTTCCTGCACTCATAGGATCATGCTCTAAATCTGCATGACCATATAAACCGGCAAAAAATTGTTGAATAGACAACTCACCAATTGCCATCATAAATGTTTGGTCACGATAATAACCCGAACGGAAATCACCGTTTTGAAATGCTTTTGCCATGGCCAATTGTGGCACTTCTTTTCCGTCACCAAAAATTCCAAATTTTGCTTTTCCGGTTAGTACTTCCTTACGTCCTAACAGACTACATTCTCTACTTATTGAGGCAATTTTATAATCATTTAAAACTTCTTGTTTGAAGTCTTCAAATGTAATTTCAGTTTTGGATTTTGTTTCAGACATAGAAGGAAATATTTCTTAAAGAAACAAATTTAAATAAAAAGAGGTAACAAATTATATTCTGAACAAAAATATAATTTTAATTATCTCTAATTTATTTGTTATATAAAGTTATTGTGATGACGAATATTTAATAAAAAATAGAATATTCTGCAAAATGTTTAATAAACGAATATTTTAACCTCAATTTAAAACCATTTTCTGGTGAAAAGATTGATGAGTGTTTCAGGTCGGAAAGTTATAATAAATCGAATTTTTTCGCCATAATTTTTGTCTCCAATTTCCCAACCATTGTTAGAGTATACAGGAAAAAATAACTCAAAATAATCGGTAACTAAGTTCAATCGAATTCCGCTATCGTAAACAAATTTTGGGTCACTTTCTTTGTTTTTTATAAAACCAACATCACTATAAGCTTCAATCCAACTCCAAATAGTATAATTAGCATTAATAGTTGTCATCCAACGATTGGCGGTTCGGGTTTCCAGTTTTGATTTAAAAAAACCATCGGCAATAATGGATTGCTGACTAAATAATCCGGTGGTTTCAGAACGACCCAAATAGTCACTTTCAAAAAGATAATCTGATGGTCTGTCCAAACCAAAATCAAAATAGTTGGAAGTTGTTTTGTTGTGTAAAAAAGTTCCAGCAAACAAACGAAGATTCAGAGAGCGGTTGTTGTCAAAAAGTTTACGATATTGTATTTCTGTGGCAAGTTTTCCAAAAACTGATGAATACTGAAAATCGCCTAAAAATGAAAAATGATTGGTTACTTCGGTTTTGGTATTTATATATTTGGCATTAAATATTTGGTAGTTTTCGCTATTTTCGCTTACTGTAAAAGCAGTCTTTTGCTTATCTACAATGATTTCTTTTATGACAATAGTTTGTTTTCTGTTATCTCTATAATCATCAGGTCTGAAATTCAAAAAAACGGTTGGTGCTAATTTTTTATAATTGGCATCCGGTGCATAGTGAAGGTATTGTACGCTAAGCATATATTTAATATAGTATAAATTACTGTCGCGGTTGAATTGATTAACATATAAAAATCCTTTTCCTGAAAAACTCTTTGTTTTAGTTGAAATCGTCGGATTGACATCAAAATTGAAAGGTTTGTCTAAAATGGTTCTGTTATGAAAACGAATGCCGGGAAGAAATCCATCATATAAATTGTATTCTAAAGTGGGGATATATAAAATTTGGTTGTAATAAGGATCTTCCAAATCCTTAAAAAAGTTGAATTTTATCGGCCTATTATTAATACGAAATCCGTGTAAGGAATGCCAATTGTTTCTCAGATTAAACTCGGGAACTTCATTTTTGTAATTGATTACAATCTTATCTGCATGATTTCTCGGAATGGAATAAATACTATCAGAATCAATAGTATCGAACCATTTTTTATAAACTATGTTTTTATCTTTTATCCCATAAACTGATATAGGAAGGTTGGTTTCGGTTTTATTTTTTAATGAAAAACTAATGCTGTCTTTCGTTTTAGTAACCTTATTAAATTTAAAATCGATAATATCGCGGGAATCGATTATTTTGCCAAAAAACCAATCAATTTTTTTTGGGCAATTGGAAGTTAAAATGTTTTCAAAATCCTTTCGGTTTGTTTGTTGCTTGGCATTCAAAACAATAAATTGTTTGATGCTGTTTGGAACAACATCATTTTCAATATAACTGTCTAAATATTTTATACTTAATCCAGCTCTATATTTTGAAGCAATTTTTTCGTTGAATTTGATTAGTTGATTTTTAGAAATTGATAAAGCCTGATCCAAATTTTTACGAGCCATCAACATATATAAATAGCTGTATTGACCATTAAAATTCAATGAAACTAGGTTATAGCCTTTAAGTAGTTTTAGTTTGGCAACACTTCCCATCATCTTGCTGTCAGGATGATATTCTTCTATATATTTCATCATGATATAGACTTGGATACCATCATAAATCCAGTTGTCTTTTCTAGGGTCTAATTGTAAAGTGTTATTTAAATAATTGTTCAGATACGTTTTTAAAAACTTAATTTCATATAAAAACTCATCTGGAAATGGACTAATAAATAGTGGTAATTGATTTAATCCGTAGAAAGGGTTTCTATCATAATCGGCTTGAGCGACAGTTATTTTTGAGTCTTGGTATTCGCCTAGGTTTTCGGATACATAATTCACAATTCTGTCAATAAGGATGGCTCTTTGAATATCGTTCAGCCGATTGTCTTTTAAATTCGAAACCACTTCAATGTTGTTGTTTTTAAAGATTTCAAAATCCTTTTTATCATCAAAAAACAGATTGAAATTTACACGGTTTTTCCCAACGAAATGATAATGATTTAATCCATTTACAGTTTCTTTTTGTACTTCATCCAAATCGGAATCCAAGTCAAAATTTTGAGGCACTTTAATATCGATATCATAATCAGAAAGTGCGTTGGCACAATCGTCTAAATTTAAATTGTCGTATTTCGTAAAGTCTTTATTTTCATATCGTGCAGGCACAAGGAAAAAGTTTTTAAGATACATTTTTCCGTTTTCGCCATAACCATATTTTGTGAACTTATCGCTTGGGATTTTTAAAGTATAACTAAGTTTTATGGTTGCTTTTTGATTGGGAAGTAACTTATTTTTAAGTCGAATCAGAATAACATCGGGATGGTTTTTATCTCTTTCCCATGTTAGTGGAGCATTAGTTTCATTAAGGATGTTAATGTTGCTTGTCCTGCCTCTTTCTTTTTCTTTGGCTAAATGAAAACCTCTTTCAAATTCATCAGAAAAACGTGCTGCTAAAGGAGTGTTTTTTGATGTATATCCATTAATCCAATCGTTTAAAACAATATTCGTTAATGTATCATTGGTTTGATTGAAGAATATCAATTCCTGATTAACAGTCAATTCTTTCTTTTCAATGTTAACTTCCACAATCATTTTGGAATTGTGTTGAGCAAAAGAGGCAAAGCTAAGCAGAAAAAGTATGTAGTTTAGTTTTCTCAAGGTTTTGATTTGGCTTTAAAAAAGGCACTGAATACTACCTTAGTAAATTCAATCGCACCAGCTTTGTTCATATGGCCGCAGGTTGAAAAATACTTATCATCAGTAACGGCGTTTTCAAATCTATGGATTTCGGGATAAACCGAATTAATATGATTGAAATAATCCCTGTTTATAGTACTCATACACATTGGTGTCGTAATTGCAATTAAATTGATTTTATTTTTTTTGCAAATGGCTTTTATTTCTTCGTAGGCTATATTCTTTTTCGGATAATATTTCGATAAATCTGCCGGAATCATTTTTCCGGGGATTGATTTTAAAGGATTAAACCCATCATTATCCAAAGCATTTGTTTTTTTGTGAATTAATGAATAATACATTTCTCTAAAACCAACTCGAGCATCATAATGCAGATATCTGTAAAACGGAATATAAACCAGTTTATTGTATTCAGGTATATCTTTGTAATGATTCCGAATAATTTGTGATTGATGCAAATAAGGCATAAATAAAGAACGTATGGCTTCTGAATTATCATTTGTGTTAATATTCAAATCTACCTGTAGGATAAGATTTTTTATCTTATAATTGCGTTCGACCATCAATTTTAACATCAATGCTGATTCTTCCAGTCGGGAACGTGTTATCCCAAAGTTGAAAGTTTTATAGCCTTGCTCATTAAATATTTTTGGAACCAAATGGTTGTTGATGCGGGAAGAACCTAAGAAAACATCATCATAATTTTTATCTTTTGAATTGTATAGGTAACTGATTTTATTTCGGTCATCATTTTGCTTGTAAACAAAAGTATAGGCTATGTCAAGTAATCCCATTGTTAGAATTAGTATCATTAAGACTTTTACTATGAAGATTACAAACTTTTTCATCAGAATTGAAAATAAATAAATTCCTTATAATCCGAAAATACTCCCAAAGCCAAGATGGCAGACAAGCATAAGCCTAATTTCAGCCAACTATATTTTCCGGAAATAGGTTCTATTTTGGTTCGGCTGTTCCACTCGACAATTACAAATAAAAGCAATAGTAACAAAAGCTCATTACTATAGCGTTCGATACTGAAATATTGCTCAGAAAAACGCAAGTCGGTTACCATTCGTTTGATGTACAATAAAGCATCATTAATTGTTTTTGCCCTGAAAAATATCCAGGCGAAACAAGTCATTATAAATGTTATGAGGATATTGAAAATAATTCTAAGCGACGAAAAATTTAAGCCTAATTCAAACTCTTCTATATTATTTCGGTTTCTTTTTAATAACAACAAGGGTATAAAATACAATGCATTTATAAATCCCCAGGCGATAAATGTCCAACTGGCACCATGCCAAAATCCACTAACCAAAAAAATGATAAATGTGTTTCTGACCTTAAACCATTTTGATCCTTTGCTTCCTCCAAGTGGAATGTATAAATAATCGCGAAACCATGTCGTTAACGAAATGTGCCAACGTCGCCAAAATTCGGCAATATCTCTTGAAAAATAAGGATAATTGAAGTTCTTCATTAAGTCAATCCCAAAGAGTTTTGAAGTTCCTAAAGCAATATCGGAATATCCTGAAAAATCACCATAGATTTGGAAAGCAAAATAAACTGCGCCCAAAATCAGCGACAGTGAATTCATCGAATTGTAATGATTGAAAATTTCATTAGCGTAGTTTGCACAAGTATCAGCAATAACAACTTTTTTTACCAAACCCCAAATTATTTGGTAGATTCCCTCTTTGGCCTTTTCAAAATTGAATTCTCTTTTTACTTTTAATTGCGGCAAAAGATGGGTAGCTCTTTCAATTGGACCGGCAACCAGCAAAGGGAAATAGCTCACGAATAATGAATAATCTACAAAATTGTGTTCGGCTTTAATGCGTTTAAAATAAATATCGATGATGTAAGATAAACCGTGAAATGTGTAAAATGATATTCCAACAGGAAGCATTAATTTTAGTAAATAGGGATTTAAATGAAACCCAAAACCATTTATTAAATCGGTAAACGAACTAACAAAAAAATCATAGTATTTAAATATTCCAAGAAAGCCTATATTTATTGAAATACATAACCATAGCCATATTTTCTGCTTATGATTACTTGTGTTTTTTTCTATTTGAATTGCCGAAAAATAATCCAGTAAAGTCGAGAAAACCAATAAGAATAAGAATCTCCAATCCCAACACGAATAAAAATAATAACTTGCTATTATAAGAATATAGTTTTGAGAAGTCTTTGATTTATTTGGCATGAACCAATACAATAGAAAAACTATTGGCGAGAAGATAGCAAAATTTAGCGAATTGAAAAACATCTTTATAATAAGTTAAACCACAAATTACAAGAATTAATTAGTCGAAATTATTGTAATTTGTGGCAAAATAGCTATTAGAAGTTTGGGCTTAGGTTGTATTTTTTGTAGAAGTCATCTAAGGCTTTAACTACTTCATCTTCGGTATCCACAATTTTGATGAGGTTCATGTCTTCCAAATGAATTGTTTTTTCTTTTTCTATTAATACAGTATTTATCCAGTCAATCAAACCAGACCAAAAATCAGTTCCTACGAGTATTATTGGAAATTTTCCAATCTTTTTAGTTTGAATCAAAGTAACCGCTTCAAATAATTCGTCTAAAGTTCCGAAACCGCCAGGCATTACAACAAACCCTTGCGAATATTTAACAAACATCACTTTACGAACAAAGAAATAATCAAAATTCAGATTTTTGTCTTTGTCGATATACGGATTGTGATGCTGTTCAAAAGGTAATTCAATATTTAAACCTACCGATGTTCCATCACCATTATGAGCTCCTTTATTTCCTGCTTCCATGATTCCCGGACCACCGCCCGTGATAACACCATAACCAGCTTTACTTATTTTATAGGCAATTTTTTCGGCTAGCAAATAGTATTTGTTATCAGGTTTTATTCGTGCTGAACCAAAAATAGAAACACAAGGGCCAATGCGTGCCATACTTTCGTAACCATTCACAAATTCGGACATGATTTTAAAAATTCCCCAAGAGTCATTGGTTCTTATTTCGTTCCAAGTTTTCTGTTTTAATTTTTCCTGGATTTTATCCTCTTCATTTACAAAATCTTCTCTCATCATTTATATATATTATTCTTTTTTAAATATTTAAAAAAAACGCACTAAAGTAATTCTTTTTTTAAAAACTCAGCCGTATAGCTTTTCTTATTCTTTGTGATTTCTTCTGGAGTTCCTTTGGCAACAATTTCACCTCCGGCTTTACCACCTTCAGGACCAATGTCAATAATGTAATCTGCTAATTTTATTACATCCATATTGTGTTCAATAATCAAAACGGAATTGCCTTTATCAACCAATTTGTTAATTACATCCATCAAAACACGAATATCTTCAAAATGCAAACCCGTTGTAGGTTCATCCATGATATAAAAGGTATTTCCAGTATCTTTCTTGGATAATTCGGTAGCTAATTTTATACGTTGTGCTTCGCCTCCTGAAAGTGTAGTGCTTTGTTGCCCCAGAGTAATATATCCCAGACCAACATCTTGTATCGTTTTTACTTTTCGATAGATTTTTGGAATGTTTTCAAAAAAAGGAACCGCTTCATCAACGGTCATATTTAACACATCAGAAATAGATTTCCCTTTATATCTTATTTCCAAAGTTTCTCTGTTAAACCGCTTGCCCTGACAGGTTTCGCACTCCACATAAACATCAGGAAGGAAACTCATTTCAATAGTTCTAACACCCGATCCTTCGCAGGTTTCACATCTTCCACCGGAAACATTAAAACTAAAACGACCAGCTTTGTAACCACGAATCATAGCTTCAGGAGTCATAGTGTACAAACTTCTGATTTCCGAAAAAACATCAGTATAGGTCGCGGGATTACTTCTTGGAGTCCTGCCTATGGGACTTTGGTCGATATCGATTACTTTATCAATATGTTCTAAACCTTCTACTTTTTTATACGGTTGTGGTTTTTTGACGCCATTAAAATAATAGGCATTTAAAATCGGATATAGCGTTTCATTAATTAAAGTTGATTTTCCGCTTCCTGAAACTCCAGTTACGCAAATCAGTTTTCCTAATGGCAATTCTATGGAAACATTTTTTAGGTTATTACCCGTTGCGCCTGTTAGTTTTAGAAATTTTCCATTTCCTTCGCGACGTTTTTTTGGTACTTCAATTTTCATTTCACCATTTAAATACATGGCTGTTATGGTGTGTTCTTTGATCAATTCGGCGGGTGTGCCTTTGCTGATGATTTTACCACCAAATTTTCCGGCTTTAGGACCAATATCAATAACATAATCAGCCCTTTCTATCATGTCTTTGTCGTGCTCTACAACCAAAATCGAATTTCCAATATCGCGCAGTTGTTCTAAAGAATGAATTAGTTTTTCGTTGTCTCTTTGGTGTAGTCCAATACTCGGTTCGTCTAAAATATATAATACACCAACCAATTGTGAACCAATTTGTGTTGCCAATCGAATACGTTGTGCCTCTCCGCCGGAAAGCGATTTGGAACTTCGATTTATTGATAAATAATTCAGCCCAACATTTACCAAAAAGCGCAAACGATCTTTAATTTCTTTTACGATTTCTGTCGCGATTATTTTTTGCTTTTCATTCAGATAATTATCCAAATCCTCGAACCATGCTGATAATTCCGAAATATCCATAGTCGATAAATCAAAAATATTTTTCTCGTGAATACGGAAATACATGGCTTCTTTTTTTAAACGTGAACCTTGGCATTCGGGACAAGTTACTTCGTCCATAAATTCTTTAGCCCAACGTTTTATGGAAGTCGATTGACTTTCGTCGTATTGGTTTTTGATGAAATGAGATATGCCTTCGAATTCAATTTTGTATTCTTTAGTGATACCTAATGTTTTTGATTCTACTGAGAATTTTTCCTTACCACCATGTAAAATAACTTCCATGGCATCTGCTGATATAGTTTCTACTGAGTCTGCTAATGTGAAGCCGAACTTTTCTCCAATGATTTCCAATTGTTTGAAAATCCAGGAACTTTTGTATTCGCCAAGAGGAGCAAAGCCACCATTTTTGATAGATAATTTTGGATTTGGAATTATTTTTTTTAGATTGATTTCGTGCACTGTCCCTAGTCCTTTACAAATTTCACAGGCGCCTTTGGGAGAATTGAACGAAAATAAATTTGGCTCCGGATTTTGATAGGATATTCCAGATGTTGGACACATTAAATTCCGACTGAAATAACGCACTTCATTGGTGTCCTGATCTAAAATCATCAATACATTTTCGCCATGATACATCGCAGTTTTGATGCTTTCGGTTAGGCGTTTTTCGTTCTCCTCACTATTCTCAATTACCATTCTATCGATAACAATTTCAATATCGTGGGTTTTGTATCGGTCGAGTTTCATTCCGAGAAGCAAATCCTGAACCTCACCATTGACACGCACTTTTAGAAAACCTTGTTTGGTAATTTGTTGGAACAATTCGGCATAATGACCTTTTCGGGCACGAATAATTGGTGCCAAAATATTGATGCGTTTTCCTATAAAATTTTTGATAATCAAATCCTTAATTTGCTCATCCGAATAGGAAACCATTTTTTCTCCTGTCGCATAACTGTATGCTTCACCTGCACGAGCATATAATAAACGCAGGAAATCGTATATTTCGGTTATTGTTCCAACGGTGGAACGTGGACTTTTGCTTGTGGTCTTTTGTTCTATAGCAATCACAGGAGACAATCCGTCAATTTTATCTACATCCGGGCGTTCCAATCCGCCGAGAAATTGACGTGCATAAGCCGAAAAAGTTTCTATATAACGGCGTTGTCCTTCTGCATAAATGGTATCAAAAGCTAAAGACGATTTTCCCGAACCCGATAGACCAGTAATAACGACCAGTTTTTCTCTTGGAATCGAGATGTCAATATTCTTTAAATTGTGGACTCGAGCTCCGAGAACTTCAATTGTATTTTCAGTATTTAGCATAGCATTTTTTGCAAAACGCAAAGGTAGTGTTTTGGGTTGAAAATTTTAGTTGTCAGTTAAGAAGTTATTGTTAGAAAATTATTCAATAATCATCTCTTTTAAACGCAGTCGATAATTTTCTAAAATATCAATTTTAGAAAGGAAACCAAAGTATTTTCCTTTATGGATTACAGGTAAGATATATGCATTTGTAGTTTCAAATTGATTTATCACTTTTTCTACTTTGTCTTCCAAAATAATAATCGCTTTTGGTTGGCTAATGACCTCACGCATGGAAGAAAACTTAACATGATAAGGATTAAAAATAAAGGATTTAACGTCATCATAATCAACTATTCCGACCAAGGATTTATTTTCATCAATAATTGGAATATTTTTTTGATCTGTTGTCGAAAATATTTCTACAATGCTTTCTACAGAGTTTTCAAGAGTAAGAGTTTTGAAATTTTGCTGAACGAGTTTATAAATATCAATACTTTGCAAAATATTTTTGTCTTTGTCACTAGTAAATACATCGCCTTTATCAACCAACGCTTTTACATCCATCGAATGTTTTTCGAATTGTTTTGATACAGCATAACTTATAGAGGAAACTATCATTAACGGCACCATCAAATCATAACCACCTGTAATTTCACCAATAAGGAAAATAGCAGTCAATGGTGCATGAAACAAACCACTCAAGATTCCTGCCATGCCCACAATGGTAAAATTCGCAATAGGTAAATGATGAGTAAAATGGAGTAGATTTACCGTTTTGGCAACAAAAAAACCAAGATACGAACCCACAAAAAGTGAAGGAGCAAAATTCCCCCCATTTCCACCGCTTCCCAAAGTTAATCCAGTGGCAAAGGCTTTTAGCAACATTGTTACTCCAATAAATGCCAATAAAATCCATTCGCTACTTTTGAATGGTTCAAGCATGGTGTTCTCTAACAAAATGTTTGGATTTTTGGAAGCCAATGTTTTAATGCTTTCATAGCCTTCTCCAAACAATGTTGGAAAAAAGAAAATTAAAATAGCCAAAATCAAAGCGCCAAAGAGTGCTTTTCTATATCCTTTATTTCTAAAAGTTCCAAAAAACTTTTCTACTTTTTGAAAATTTCGAGCATGATAAATAGAGGCAAATCCGGCTAAAATTCCAAGTAAAATGTAGAAAGGTGTATTATGATAATCAAATTTTAAGGTTTGATCAAAATTTAAAATAGTTCCACTGCTTAGAGAAATTTTTGAAATCAAAGCACCTGTAGCAGCGGAAATAATTATCGGAATAAAAGCGGAAATGGAAACATCGGTCAGGACCACTTCGATAGCAAATAATACACCGGCGATAGGCGCATTAAATGCTGCTCCTATTCCGGCCGCAACACCGCATGCTAAAAGTAAAATTCTATCCTTTTGTGATAAATGGTATTTCTGCGCAAAGTTAGAACCAAATGCAGCGCCTGTAATCACAATTGGACTTTCTAATCCGGCAGAACCACCAAGTCCAACAGTTAAAGAACTGGTTACAATTTGTGCATACATTTGTTTTTTTGGAACAATTCCACCTTTTTTGGCAACAGCATAAAGTATTTTAGAACTTCCTTTTTCTAAACTATTGCCTAAAAAATTCCGAATCACAAAAACGGTAAGCAGAATTCCGGCAATGGGAAGCAAACTGTTTATATAAGGTAATTTCAGAAACCCATTAATATCATTTGCCAAGAGAAAAATATTGTGGGCAAAACTTTTAAGAATGATCACGGCCAATGAACATGTAATAGCTACAAGCACACTGGCCACATAGATAAAATTTCGCTCGCTAAGTCTGTCTTTCAAAAGATATATCAAATTCTCAGCTCTTCTGAAAATACTTCTGAATATAATTTTAAAATTGGAAGCTTTAGCCGTCGACATTTATTCAAAACTTTAATTTGCTAAAATAATTCATAAAATCTTTATGGAGTAATTTTTTATAAAAGATAAATTAATTAATTAATAAAAGAAATAATAAAATCATTTGTGGATTTGTAGTTTTAAACATTAAGTTCTTTTAATTTATTAGCACAATGCTGACGCAATTCATCAAAAAATAAGGTAAATTCATTTTCAAACTCGATATAGTTTTCAAGTAGTTCTACAATAGATTCATGCATGTTAACACGGTTTTTGGTACGATGATCCATATGAAACATAATCATTTGCAAACCGTCAATAGAGGCATAACTTACTAACCAATTTCTAGCAAACATATACGGAATCATGCTTTTGACTTTCTCGGTCAGAACGTCATAATTATCTTTTAGCAGGTGATAAAAATTATCAGCAAAGTCTTCCAGTTTTTCATCGGAATAGGTGTTCCAGTTTTTGGCTAGGAAATGGTCATAGAAAATATCCATAATCACACCAGAATAATGACCATATTTTTCGTGTAAACGGTGTTTACTTTGCCTAAATGTGGGATGCATATCTGTAAAACTATCTATTGAACGGTGTAGCAAAATTCCTTTTTGGATTTCCTCAGGATAAACATCATAACTATGCCCTCGAATACTATCCGCCATAAAGTTCCCGATTTTTAGCAAATCATTGTCGCCGGAAAGATAAATGTGTGCGAGGAAGTTCATTGTTTAGAGTGACTATGTGCCTGGGTTACTAATTAACTGAGTTTGTTTTCGTAAATATAGAAAAAACCTAGCAACTCAGTCACCCAGTCACCCAGTAACTTTTGTCATAAACTTAGCTACTCACATACACAGCTACTCAGTAACTTTTTTATATTTGTACATCAAAAATCATATAAAATGACACTTATAAAATCTATATCTGGAATTCGTGGTACTATTGGCGGAAAAGTAGGGGAAAATCTAACTCCGGTTGATGCCGTAAAATTTGCTTCAGCTTATGGGACTTTCCTAAAACAAGGAAGAGATTCCTCGTTACCTCGGAATGACAAAAAGTTAAAAGTTGTAATTGGTCGTGATGCCCGTATTTCGGGACCGATGATTCATAATTTAGTGATGAATACCTTACTTGGATTAGGCATTGATGTTATCGATTTGGGGCTTTCTACAACACCAACTGTTGAGGTTGCTGTGCCGATGGAAAAAGCGGATGGTGGAATTATCCTTACCGCATCGCATAATCCAAAACAATGGAATGCTTTGAAGTTATTGAATTCAAAAGGGGAATTTTTAAGTGGAAAAGAAGGCGAATTGATATTGGAAATTGCCGAATCGGAAGCTTTTGATTTTTCGGATGTTGATTCTTTAGGAGAAATCATGGTTAATGACGCTTACATGGATATTCACATTGATGAGGTTTTGAATTTACCTTTAGTTGATGCTGAAGCAGTTGCCAAAAGAAAATTCAAGGTTGTGGTTGATGGTGTAAATTCTTCAGGTGGAATTATTATCCCGAAATTGTTAGAACAAATGGGAGTGGAGTGCGTAAAATTATATTGTGAACCCAACGGGCATTTTCCACACAATCCGGAACCTTTGAAAGAGCATTTGGGTGATATATGCAAATTGGTAGTAGAAGAAAATGCCGATTTCGGAATTGTAGTTGACCCTGATGTGGACCGTTTGGCTTTTATTTCTAACGATGGCGAAATGTTTGGTGAGGAATATACATTAGTGGCTTGCGCCGATTATGTTTTGAGCAAAACTCCAGGAAACACGGTTTCAAATATGAGTTCATCAAGAGCTTTGAGAGACATCACAAACAAGTATAACGAAAGCTATCAAGCCAGCGCTGTTGGAGAGGTAAATGTGGTGGAGTTAATGAAGAAAACAAATGCCATAATTGGTGGCGAAGGAAACGGTGGAATTATTTATCCGGAATCGCATTATGGCAGAGATAGTTTGGTTGGTGTGGCTTTGTTTTTAACGCATTTGGCAAATCTTGATATGACCGTATCCGAATTGAGAGCATCATATCCTCAATATTATATGAGCAAAAATAAAATTGAACTGACACCACAAATTGATGTGGATGCTATTTTGGTTTCCATGACTGAGAAATATAAGAACGATAGTTCGACAAACTCAATATCTACAATTGACGGAGTAAAAATTGACTTTGCCGAAAATTGGGTCCACTTACGAAAATCGAATACCGAACCAATTATCAGGATTTATACCGAAGCGCAAACACAACAATTAGCAGATGATTTGGCTAACCGAATTATTGATGAGATAAAAGCTATTTCCGGATTATAAAATGACAAAAACTCTATCTAATCGGAAACGGTTTTTGTTTTAAATATTTTGAAAGTAAGCAAAAATTTCTTTTTTTGAATTAACGTACGCCAGTCAATAAATAATAGAGAACATAAGAGAAATAAACTTACTACTAATCCGACTGCAGACTTCCACGATAAGATATTTGATTCTAAACTATTTAGGTTTGTTAAAGCAAACTCACCTATTAATAGTGCCGCTGTATCACTAATAAATTTACCTGCAAAGAAAGCAGGAATAATATAAAGTGGTGTTATTTTGGCCATGCCACCAGCAACAAACAAAGGAGTTGTTGGAAGCGGAAGTAAAGAATAGGAAAAAATAGCAATTTGACTTTTCCATCCTTTTTCTTTCAATTTTTTACCAAGAAACATTATATCCTCATTTTTGGTAGGTTTGAAATAGGTATCCGAAATACGATGGATGTATAGTGTCAGTATGTATCTGCCCAAAATGGAACCTGCCACACCTATACAGATGGTGGCCCATATGTTAAGGCCAAACACTAACTGAAGAAAAATCATTATAGTAAAAGCCGGAAGAAATGGGAAAGGGACAATGTCAAACAACAAGGCACCTAAAAAAACTAAACAATATTGCCACCACATTATCTTAATATTTTGTGTACACTAATGTACAATAAATTAATTTGAGGTTTATTTTAACTTTTACTTATTTTTAATAGAGGATTTTCTATGAAATTGGTTGGGTAATTATGGATTACGAATTCACAAAAAATTAAAATAGCTTTATTTTCTTCAACACATTTACAATAACGCCGTTAATATCTCCTGAAAGATTCGCTTTGTATACCAAACCAACATATACTATTGTGACCAATATCGATTTCAAAATGATATTTATGATGGGGTGAAAAGAAAAGTCCCAATAATAAAAGCAGAAGAAACAAAGCAATCCAATCAATAGTGCATAAATGTTTTTTAAGGTAAAAGGAAACAGTTTCATTCGAATTATAACAAAAAGTAATTTAGCAATACTGTATAGTGTTATTGAAATTAAAGTAGCAATAGCAGCGCCGTTAATTCCATAAATTGGTATGAAAATCTTATTTAGTGTAATGGCAAAAAATGCTAAAAACAATCCTAAAAATAAAACGGCTTTATAGTATTTAGAATTGAAAATAATAGCATTGTTATTTCCTAAAACCAAATCAAAATATTTGGACAATCCGATAAGAAAAACAACTAAAATTCCACCACGATAATTTTCAGGCAATAGATTATATACTTGATTGATATTAACAAGAATACCTACCAAAACCAATCCGCCAACGATTTGCAATGTAATAGCCGTTTTCTTGTATAAATCGTTTAGTTCGTCGTGTTTACCATCGGTCATGAGTTTTGCCGTAATTGGATAGGTGATTTGATGCATTGCTCGGCTTGGAACGGCTATAACCGTAGCAATAAATATGGCTACCGAATAGT
>NZ_JBMOGQ010000026.1:0-22589 GCF_049318325.1 Flavobacterium sp.
TTGCTAACTATAATTCGATAAACTTTAGTCAGTACCTTTTTTGTTAGGTATATTTCTTCAATAAAAGTATTAAATCGATAATTCTCGACGAATATCCTATTTCATTGTCATACCAACCTACAACTTTAACCATTTTTCCAATAACAGATGTTAGTTGAGCATCAAAAAGGCAAGAGTTTTTATTGCCAATAATATCAACTGATACAATTGGATCTTCAGTATAATCAAGTATTCCTTTCAGTGATGATTGCGATGCTTTTTTAAAGGCAGCATTAATTTCTGCAATAGAGACTTCCTTTTTAACATAACAAGTTATATCAGTTAAAGAACCATCTGGAACAGGGACACGAATTCCGCTTCCGCCAATTTTCCCTTCCATTTCTGGAAAGATTTTGGTTAAAGCTTTTGCTGCTCCAGTCGTTGTTGGAACAATACTTTGACTTGCACCTCGAGCGCGACGTAAATCTTTGTGAGGCTGGTCGTGTAAGCTTTGATCTGTTGTGTATGAATGTACGGTTGTTATATAAGCTTGTTCAATGCCACAAAGCTCATTTATAACTTTTATCATTGGCGCAGCATTGTTGGTTGTACAACTTGCGTTTGAAACTATTTTTTCGCTTCCATCTATTATATTTTCGTTAACACCAAGAACTACGGTTTTAATTTGTCCTTCCTGTTCGCTAACGCTCAAGTCAGGTACTTCGTAAGGTGCAGAGAGAATTACTTTTTTGGCACCAGCCAAAATGTGCTTGTTGATATCTGTAAAAGTGCTGTATTTACCCGTACTTTCTATTACAAAATCAATATCACTCCATTTAAGGTTTGTGATTTCTCTTTCGTGAAAAAACAAATACGGCTTTCCGTCTACAATTATCGATAGGTCATCAAAGGAAACGTCAAAAGGTAAAACTCCATGAATACTGTCGTATTTTATTAAATGCGCCATCGTTTTGTTATCGGCTATGTCATTGATAGCAACAACTTCAATCGATGGATGGTTGAGCAACAACCGGAAAAGATTTCTTCCGATACGTCCAAAACCATTGATGGCGATGCGTGTTTTCAAATTTGTAATTGTTAATTCGTAATTCTATAAAATATGTTTCTCAGCATGATATGACGAACGAACTAACGGACCGCTTTCTACATGACGGAATCCCATTTCCTTACCTAGTTTTTCATATTTTACGAATTGTTCCGGAGTAATGAATTCTTTGACGGGCAAATGTTTTTTACTTGGTTGTAAATATTGACCGATAGTAACTATGTCTACATTTTGATCCCGCAAATCTCGCATAGTTTGTATTACTTCCTCTTCGGTTTCTCCAAGTCCAAGCATAATGCCCGATTTGGTTCTACGAATTCCTTGGTCTTTTAGGTATTTTAGAACGGCTAAACTTCGGTCATATTTTGCCTGAATACGAACTTCACGAGTCAAACGACGAACAGTTTCTACATTATGCGATACTACTTCAGGATTGGCTTCAACAATTCTGTCAATAATTCTTTCAACACCTTGAAAATCGGGAATTAGCGTTTCTAAAGTTGTTTCCGGATTCATACGACGTATCGCTTGAACAGTTTCTAACCAAATGATAGAACCCATATCTTTTAGATCGTCTCGATCAACACTGGTAATAACGGCGTGTTTTATTTTCATGATTTTGATAGAACGCGCTACTTTTTCGGGTTCATCCCAATCTATTGTTTCAGGGCGACCAGTTTTTACACCACAAAAACCACAAGATCTTGTGCATATATTTCCCAGAATCATAAAGGTTGCAGTGCCTTCTCCCCAGCATTCTCCCATATTTGGACAACTTCCCGAAGCGCAAATAGTGTTGAGTTTGTATTTGTCAACTAAGCCTCGTAGTTCGGAGTATTTCTGTCCGATAGGTAATTTTACTTTTAGCCATTTTGGTTTAGCTCCAGTTAGTTCGGCTTTGCCTCGTGTGCCAATAGGTAAATTATTGTCTAGGATGGTTTCCATTAGTAAATTTTTTGCGGTACAAAGATAAAGAATGTAGTTTGAAGATTTGTTGATTTTAGAATTCAGTTTTCTTATCCACAAATAAAGAAATCAAATTATACATTATTTACTCCACAAAATCCATTTCTCGGTTATGGGTTTCACTTATTGTGAGCGTAGCATAAATTCCTAGTGTAAATGCTATTGCTCCTACAATTTTTGCTGATATAATTACGCTGCGGGTTTGTTTTAAATAATCAAAGCCAATAAGCATTAGTGGAACAGAACCTCTTATCATATTAGGTACACTTGTAGTAGCTGTGCTTCGAAGGTTGGTGCCAAATTGTTCTGCTGCGACAGTAACTAACATCGCCCAAAAACCAGATCCGAAACCGATCCAAAAGCAATAAAAATAGTACATGTTTTCGGTTTTCTTTCCACTAAAAAGCATCATTACAACTCCAACTAGCGTTAAAAGTAACATATATAAGATAGCTTTTTTTCTTGATTTTAAAACATGTGAAAACCATCCGCTGGAAAAATCACTTATCGAAGTGGCGATATAGGCCCACATAATTGCCTTTCCAGGATTGATGGAAGCTATACCCATTTCGGGAGCAAATTGGTTGGCCATAAAAACCAAAATTCCCATACAATACCAGATTGGAATTCCCATAAAAACACAACGCATGTATTTCATGAATAAGACTTTATTGGAAAAAAACGAAAAGAAATTACCACGCTTAATTGCTTTGTTTTCTTTCACCGCTTTAAAAATTCCACTTTCAGCTACACTGATTCTCAACACTAATAATGCTATGCCTAGTAAACCTCCAATAATGTATGCTGTTGTCCAGCTTTCTACTAATTCAACAGTAAATTGGGCAACCACAGCTCCGAGTACGCCAAACCCAGCTACAATTGACGTTCCGATAGCGCGTAATTCTTTAGGTAAAGTCTCAGAAACTAAAGTGATTCCGGCTCCTAATTCCCCTGCCAAACCAATTCCTGCAATAAATCGCAAAACGGCGTAAATAGTTCCTTTGTCAGCAAAATTCATTTGTGGTAAAAAACCGCAGGCAATATTGGCCAATGAATACACTATAATAGAGCCAAACAAGACAGATAGCCGACCTTTTTTATCGCCATAAACACCCCAAATGATTCCGCCAAGCACAAGTCCAATCATTTGATAATTGATAATCATGGTGCCAACTTTATCTGCATCCAATCCCATGCTTATTAAACTTGGAATTCGCACAATACCAAAAAGCAATAAATCATAAATATCAACAAAATAACCAAGAGCTGCTATTATTACGGGAAAGCTTAATAGAATTCGAAGTTTTTCTTTGAAGGTAAATTGTTTCATTTTTATAATTTTAATTTGTTAAATATAAAAATAAGAAAACCTGAAAGAATTTAAATTTTCAGGCTTATCCTCTTTTTTGTTATTCCCAAAAACGAGGAAACTATTTTTAAATCTGATTATAAGATTCCTCCTCTGTCGGAATGAAAATATTGTAAGTTATATTTAATTTCTTTTATGTGTTATAATCCCAAAGCGGATTTTGTTTTTTTAAATAACCCATCTTTATGCAGCATTACTGAAATTGCTTTTAATCGAACATAGGGAATGCTTATGTAAACAAATCCATCTTTCCCTGATTGCGTTCCCCAAGAATTCTTTACTTTGTAATATAAATTTCCTTTTTGGTCAGCAACTTTACCCACAATGTGCATTAAGTGGTCGTCTTGTGTGTTATAATTTTCAAATTCCGACTGACGATAGTCTGCAGAAATCTTTTTCTCTGGTTTGATTTCCGTTAAAATAGTTGAGGCATCATTATCATTTTCAGGCACAACAGCTATTCCAAATTTACCCGAAAAAGTACTTTCGCTAACATCAGTATCTAGTGCAAGTGTAAAACCTTTATCTAGAGCATTATCAATGTTTTGTATAAATTCATCTAAAGGCAAGTTATACATGCTTCCATTAGCGAAATTATCAGGAACACTTAAAATAAATTTAGAATAAGAAGGCTGATTGGTAAATGAAGTAATCGTCACATAATCATCTAAATTAAGTTTAGTAGTGCCTAAAAACTGCATAGGAGTAAGTCTCTTGTCTGCTGTAACTGTTTTAGTATCGATAGAATTATTAGGTGTTAGTAATAAAGAGTTTTCATCAAATTTTCCCATATAGTTATCTAGTATAGCAGTATAATCTTTCTTCCAATTAGGATACTTTTTAGGAGTTTCTGCCACTGCTTTTTTAACAACAGTTTCTAGTTCTTCCACCATTTTAGAATGATCAAAATTTAATTCAGGTTTAGTTTTTCCGGTAAAATTACTTTCAGGAACAATACCATATTTACGCGCACTATTAATGACATCGTGGCTCAAACCACCTTCGCTAAATTGCGCTTTTCCTTGACGCATTACATAATTCTCCGCTTTGTCAAGATAAGTATTACGCACATTATACATTTCCGAAAGGTCTATTTTCTTACCTGTTAAACGAATGATTTCAGCTTCTAAGAACGAGGTAGTGGAGAAACTCCAACATGTTCCCGTTTGACCTTGAGAGATTACGGGTGTTGCTTCGATATCTTTAATGGTATGAAATTCATAAGCTTGAGAAAATCCGGTGTAACTAATTAGTAAGAATGTAATGTAAAATAGTGGTTTGTTCATATGGATTTACTATTTGTTTTTTGTAGTTAAGAGTAAAAAATGCTTTATTTTTACGCTAAAATAAAGCAATTTATTTTTCATAACTTTTATTTTAACAAATTTTAGTAATTACATGAATTCAATCAATTGGAAAATAGTTAACCATTTTGAAGATATAACCTATAAGAAATGTAACGGCGTAGCCCGAATTGCTTTCAACAGACCTAATGTTCGCAATGCATTTCGTCCAAAAACAACCAGTGAATTGCTTCAAGCTTTCCATGATGCTCAGGAGGACACTTCCATTGGTGTAGTATTGCTTTCTGCTGAAGGGCCAAGTTCTAAAGATGGAGTTTGGTCATTTTGTTCTGGAGGCGATCAAAAAGCCAGAGGACAACAAGGATATGTGGGTGAAGATGGTTACCACCGATTAAACATTTTAGATGTGCAACGATTGATACGTTTTATGCCAAAAGCAGTAATTGCTGTTGTTCCCGGTTGGGCCGTTGGTGGTGGACATAGTTTGCATGTAGTTTGCGATTTGACATTAGCCAGTAAAGAACACGCTATTTTTAAACAAACCGATGCTGATGTAACGAGTTTTGACGGGGGATATGGTTCAGCGTATTTAGCAAAAATGGTTGGTCAAAAGAAAGCACGTGAGATTTTCTTTTTAGGAAGAAATTATTCTGCACAAGAAGCTTTTGATATGGGAATGGTTAATGCAGTAATTCCGCATGATAAATTAGAAAATACTGCCTATGAATGGGCTCAGGAAATACTAGCCAAATCACCTACTTCCATAAAAATGCTGAAATTTGCCATGAACTTGACGGATGACGGAATGGTTGGACAACAAGTCTTTGCCGGTGAAGCTACAAGATTAGCTTATATGACTGATGAAGCCAAAGAAGGAAGAGATGCTTTCTTAGAAAAAAGAAAGCCGAATTTTGAAAAGAAATGGTTACCGTAATTAGTTTTCAGTATTCAGTTGCAGTTGGCAGTAAAAAAATGAATCTGATATCAATAATCTAAAATCTAATATCAAAAATGAAACACTGGATTGAAGCCGCACGGTTGCGTACGTTACCACTATCCGTATCTGGAATTATAGTAGGGAGTTTTTATGCCATGTCGCAAGCAATGTTCAACTGGAATATAGTGCTTTTTGCCTTGTTAACTACATTGGGTTTACAGATACTTTCCAATTTCGCCAATGATTATGGCGATGGTATTAAAGGAACGGACAACGATGATAGGATTGGTCCAAAACGAACCATTCAAAAAGGTGTTATTACACCATTTGCAATGAAAAATGCCATGATTTTAACTTCGGTAATCACCTTGTTTTTTGCTATTTTACTAATCTATTTTGCCTTTAAAGAAAGTTATCTGCTTTATTCCTTTATCTTTTTGTTTTTGGGAATTTTAGCTATTGCTTCGGCCATACGTTACACTGTTGGAAATAGTGCTTATGGGTATCGTGGTTATGGAGATTTTTTTGTTTTTATTTTCTTCGGATTGGTAAGTACTTTTGGCGTGTATTTTATGTTTTCAAAAGAAATAGATTGGTTGTTATTATTGCCTGCAACGGCTATTGGTTTTTTGAGTGTTGGCGTTTTAAACTTAAATAATATGCGTGATGAAGAAAGCGATAGAAAGGCCGGAAAGAATACGATAGTTGTTCAAAAAGGAGGTCAATGGGCAAAAAAATACCATTACTTTTTAGTTATTTCGGCTATGGTTTTGGTTATTGCTTTTGCGTACTTAAATGATTTTCATATTGATCAGTACCTATTTCTAGCTGCGTATTTCCCGTTAACCGGGCATCTAATTAGAGTGGGTAAAAACAGAAATCCAAAACTATTGGATCCTGAGTTAAAGAAATTGGCATTGAGCACATTTTTTCTTTCTATTTTATTGGCTTTAAGTTTAATCTATTTTGTTTCTGATTTGTTGGTTAATTATATTTAATTTATTTTGATATGAAAATTACATTCTACGGACACGCTTGCATCGGAATTGAAGTAAGTGGGAAACACATACTCGTTGATCCTTTTATTACAGCTAATGAAAAAGCAGTTAACATTGATGTAAACGAAATAAAAGCAGATTACATATTGCTTACACATGCGCACCAAGATCATACTTTAGATGTTGAGGAAATTGCTAAAAGAACCAATGCGGTGATTGTTTCCAATTGGGAGATAGCTACTTATTATGGCAATAAAGGCTTTCAATACCATCCGATGAATCACGGTGGAAGCTGGCAATTTGATTTTGGAAAAGTGAAATATGTTGCTGCAGTGCATTCGAGTTCCTTTGCTGATGGTACTTATGGTGGAAATCCCGGAGGATTTGTAATAGAAGGTGAGCACAAAAACATCTACATCTCTGGCGATACAGCGCTTACTATGGATATGAAACTAATTCCAATGCGCACAAAGCTGGATTTAGCAATTTTTCCTATTGGAAATAACTTCACTATGGATGTCGAAGATGCTATTATGGCTGCTGATTTTGTGGATTGCGAAAAGATTTTGGGTTGTCATTACGATACGTTTAGTTTTATTGTGATCAATCATGATGAAGCCAAAAAGAAATTTTTTGATGCCGGAAAAGATTTAATGCTCTTAGATATTGGAGAAAGCATTTCGCTTTAATGATGAAAGCATCTTACTTCAAATATATACTTCATTTTAAAAACCCTTCCGGAACCTCAAGAGGTATTTTAACCGATAAAGAAACTTGGTTTATCATTTTGGAAAAAGACGGTAAAAATGGAATAGGCGAGTGCGGAATTCTGCGTGGACTTTCTGCAGATGACCGACCTGATTATGAAGAAAAATTACAATGGACTTGTCAAAATATTCATCTCGGCGAACAAAAACTTTGGGAGGAATTAATCGAATTTCCATCAATTCAATTTGGAATGGAGATGGCTTTTTTGTCATTGCAAAGTGAAAATCCATTCGTTTTATTTCCTTCAGATTTTACAAAAAATACCAAAAGTATTTTGATAAATGGTTTGGTTTGGATGGGTGATGAAGCCTTCATGAAAACCCAAATTGAAGACAAAATTGCGCAAGGTTTTAGCTGTGTAAAATTAAAAATTGGCGCTATAGATTTTGACAAAGAAATTGATTTATTGCGCTTTATTCGAGCTAATTTTGATAAAAACACTATCGAAATTCGAGTTGATGCTAACGGTGCTTTTTATGAAAATGATGCTTTACATAAAATTAATCAAATAACTGGTTTTGAAATTCATAGCATTGAACAACCGATTAAAAAAAATCATACTGACATGATGTCAGTACTGTGTAAAAATAGCCAAATTCCTATAGCTTTGGATGAGGAACTTATAGGTGTCTTTTCAGCTGAAGACAAGATAAGTTTACTTCAAAAAATCAGACCAGAATACATCGTTTTAAAGCCAAGTTTTGTTGGTGGATTTCGTGGTACATTGGAATGGATTTCTACAGCTGAAAAATTAAATATTGGTTGGTGGATTACTTCCGCTTTAGAAAGCAATGTTGGTTTGAACGCAATTGCTCAATTTACTTTTATGCAAAATAATTTGATGCCTCAAGGATTAGGAACCGGAAGTTTATATACCAATAATTTTGATTGTCCTTTAGAAGTTTTTCAAGGTCAATTATGGTATAGAAAAGAAATAGATTGGAAATTTATTATATAAAAAGTTAGCGTTATTATGAAAAAAATTGCCTTCTCCATTTTGTTTTTTACAACTATTATTTATTCTCAAAGCATCGACCAAAAAATGCTCAAGAATATTTATAATTTTTCATTGACAAATTCAAAGTGTTATTCGTGGTTAGATGATTTGTCTAATAAAATTGGTTCACGATTGTCGGGTTCAGTTGGCGCCGAAAAAGGAGTAGCCTATGTCAAAGCACAACTAGAAACTTTAGGTTTAGACAAAGTATATCTTCAGGAAGTAATGGTGCCAAAATGGGTAAGAGGCGAAAAAGAAACCGCTTATTTTATGGATAATAAAACCAAAGTTACTATTCCAATTTGTGCTCTTGGTGGTTCAATTGCAACTTCAAAATCGGGTTTAACAGCTGAAGTTATAGAAGTAAAAAGTTTGAAAGAACTTGAAACTCTTGGTGAAGAAAAGTTAAAAGGTAAAATAATATTTTACAACCGGCCTTTTGAACCTGAAAATATTGATGCTTTTAAATCGTATGGAAAATGTGTTGATCAAAGATATTACGGTGCTAAAGAAGCCACTAAATATGGAGCTGTGGGAACAATAGTTCGTTCTATGAATTTTAGATTGGATGATTTTCCGCATACAGGAGCACAAAGTTATGGTGATATTCCAAAGGATAACTATATTCCAACAGCAGCTATAAGTACCAATGCCGCCGAGTTATTGAGTAAAAAACTAAAAGAGAATAGTAAACTGAAATTTTACATGAAGCTTTCTTGTCAAACTTTAGATGATGTGCTTTCTTATAACGTAATCGGTGAAATTACGGGCTCAGTTCATCCTGAAAAAATTATGACCGTTGGCGGACATCTCGACTCTTGGGATTTAGCCGATGGTTCTCATGATGATGGTGCTGGAGTAGTACAAAGTATGGCAGTTCTAGAGAGTTTTAAAAAACTAAATTATAAACCCAAAAATACCATCAGAGTAGTACTGTTTATGAATGAGGAAAACGGTGGCAGAGGCGGAAAGAAATACGAAGAAGTATCAAAACTGAATAATGAGAACCACATATTTGCACTAGAAAGTGATTCTGGTGGATTTTCGCCAAGAGGATTTACTTTTGAATGTGATGAGGCTAATTTCCAAAAAGTTAACAGTTGGAAGTATTTATTTGAACCCTATTTGATTCATAATTTTGTAAAAGGTGGAACAGGTTCAGATATTGAACCGTTAACCTCAAAAAAAATTGTTAAGGCTGGATTACAGCCTGATTCACAACGCTATTTTGATTACCATCATGCCGCTAACGACACTTTTGACGCGGTTAATAAAAGAGAATTAGAACTTGGTGCTGCAACAATGGCCTTCTTAATGTATTTGTTTGATCAATATGGTATTGATTAGTTGTGTAAGCTTTAAAAAGCCTGGGAACTAAAATATTTTATTTTATAAACTGAAAATTCCTCCGAAGGCAATTATTCGTTGCAAAAATAGAAAATGTTGTGATGCACTATCTCCTGGGTTGTTTGTTGTTCGGATATCGTTCATATTGATATAGCCACCTTTCAATTCTGTTTGAATAAAGAAGTATTTGAAGAATGTGAAGTTTAGGCCAACTTTAGCAGATATTCCAAATCCTGATACATGAAAATCATCATGCCTTTCTTTGTCAAGCAATGTAGCATTGGTCTTTGGATACAATATACCGGCTCCAACACCTTCCGTTATATTTACTTGAAACTTATCGGTATTTCTAATTTTAAAAATCTTTGAAATATCATCTACGCGAGAAAATTCGGTATTAATGTAATTTAAGCCATCTGTGTGTTCAAATTTTAAAAAAGTACCATCAGTCATATCAATGGTATGATTTCCAGATGGCAAATAAACTCCGGCATAATCTGGATAAGAAGTTCCAACAACACCTGCAATTTCAACATTCTGATTTTGAATCATTACATATTTCATATGATCAAGTCCAATGGAAATATTATAATGATCGTTAATGAAATAACCAATTCTAAGATTTGTTTGCGGAATAGTCATTCGTGAGGGATTCAAGTAGTCCACATGCCAACCTTTTGGTTTGTCGTTTGCCATTACATCATAAAGGGTAAAATCATAATCTGGTCCTTTAAAATGGATGTCTGATTTGGAAAAACTCTCGCGATTCCCTCCCCAAAACACAAACATTTTTCCCTTGTTGTGAGCAGTATATTTTTCAGGATTAGCTGTTTTTTCTTGAGCAGAAACAGCTTGTGATAAGGCAAAAAAAGTTGCGAATAAAAATAATATTATTTTTTTCAAGATGATTTATTGTTAAAATTGATTGATTGCTTTTTTGATGGCAATCAATCGGGTCATTAAGCCTTCAAAATAGTCTAAATGTAACATATTAGCGCCGTCACTTTTGGCATTAGAGGGATCAAAATGAGTTTCTATAAATATACCATCAACGCCTACAACAATTCCAGCTCTGGCAATAGTTTCAATCATATCAGGTCTTCCACCAGTTACGCCTGCCGTTTGATTGGGTTGTTGTAACGAATGGGTAACATCTAAAACGGTTGTTGCATACTGTTGCATAGTGGGTATACCTCGAAAATCAACAATCATATCTTGATAACCAAACATCGTTCCTCTATCGGTGACCATTACATTTCCATTGTTGCAATCCAACACTTTTTGAACCGCATGTTTCATGCTTTCCGGACTCATAAATTGTCCTTTTTTTAAATTGACTACTTTTCCAGTATTTGCTGCGGCTACAACTAAATCAGTCTGGCGAACCAAAAAAGCAGGAATTTGCAAAACATCTACATATTGTGCTGCTTTGTCTGCATCTTCATTAGTATGAATGTCTGTAACTGTTGGAATATGAAAGGTTTCTGAAACTTTACGAAGTATTTTTAATGCTTTTTCATCGCCAATTCCCGAAAAGCTATCAATTCTGGAGCGATTGGCTTTTTTAAAGGAACCCTTAAAAACGTATGGTATTTGTAATTTATCTGTAATTCCAACAAGTTTTTCGGCTATTCTCATAGCCATTTCTTCTCCTTCAATTGCACATGGACCTGCAAGAACGAAAAAATTTCCACTATCAGTATTTTTTATTTGTGGAATAGAATTTAGATTCATGAATTTTTATTTTTTGCATGCAAATATAAGGATATTTTGAGTATTTTTTTGGAGATCGTATGATAAGTTATTTTTTAATGGAAAGACCAATAGGAACGAGCAAATATCCTTTTTCATAAATGTTCACATACAATTTTATCGGCTCGGTTTGTCCTTCCCATTTTAACTCATACAAATCAAGAAAACCGGCACCAATTTCTGTTCTTTTGGTTGGAAATGGACAGCAGCTTTCGATTTTTGAAAAGGTTATCTTTTCGCCCTTTGGTCCGGCTAAAGCATTTAAAAAACGTTCCGCATTTAGGTTTTCATCTTTGGTGTTTCTATAAAAAACATTAATAGGATAATCAGGATCATAACCATACTTTTTGTCTTTACTGTATTCAGTTAATACAAAAGTGTTATTTGTTGTTAATGTTGGAGTTGGAGCATTGTCATCTACATTTTTTAAAGTAGATTTTGTACTAACGCAAGATGAGGTCGTTATTGCTATTAGAATTGCAACTAAAATTAGTTTGATTTTCATGATAAATAATTTTTTATTTTTTCTTTTACAATTATCATGCAAAAAGAGGTAAATCAAAAATAGTCAATTTATAGCAATAGTTTATAGACCCAAATCAAATGTATTTCTATTTTTGTAAAAAAAATATAGAATATGGATTTTTTAATACACACTTGGCATTGGTCAGTAGCAGGTTTTCTTATAGCCGTTGTAATGCTAATGCTCAATTATTTTGGAAAAGTTTTCGGAATGTCTTCCAATCTTCGCTCTTTATGTTCTATGACTGGTGTTGGAAAAAAAGTTCCCTTTTTTGATTGGGATTGGAAATCACAACGTTGGAATTTAGTTGTTGTTGTTGGCGCTATGATTGGAGGCTATGTAGCTGTTCATTTTTTAAGTGATGTTTCTAATGTTAACATAAATCCAAAAACTATTCAGCAATTATCTGAAATGGGAATCGATGCTCCAAATGGAAAATTATTACCCGATACATTATTTGGAAATCAAATATTTGAATCGCCAAAAATGATTGTCATCTTACTTGTTGGCGGATTGTTAATTGGTTTTGGATCGCGTTATGCTGGAGGTTGTACTTCGGGTCATGCTATTGCAGGAATGAGTAATTTACAATTGCCTTCTCTCAAAGCCGTTATTGGATTTTTTATAGGCGGGTTGATTATGTCGCATTATATTTTACCCTTATTTTTTTAAACTATGAATTTTATAAAATATTTGCTCGTTGGATTTTTCTTTGGTATCGTTTTAACCAAAGCAGAGGCAGTTTCTTGGTACCGAATTTATGAAATGTTTCAATTTCAATCTTTTCATATGTATGGTATTATTATGACAGCAATAGTTACTGGATTAATAGGTGTTCAGATTATAAAAAGAAAGAAATTAAAAGACATTGATGGCAACCAAATTTATATTCAGGATAAAGAAAAAGGAAATGTAAGATATTGGATTGGCGGTATTCTTTTTGGATTAGGTTGGGCGATGGTTGGCGCTTGTCCAGGACCAATCTTTATTCTTTTAGGTTCGGGTTTCTTGAGTGTTGTATTAATATTATTTGGTGCTATTCTCGGAACTTTTCTTTATGGTGTTTTCAAGGATAGATTACCCCATTAAAATTTAAATTTCACAATAAAGAAATGCTATTGTTCGCCACAAAAAAAAAGGTTTGAGTTTATCATGCCAATAATTGTTTTATTTAGTAAAGGAAAATCATTTCTTAATAGTTAATTGATTTAGATTAGTACAAGCCAAAAAACCTCATTTAATTCAATTCGTTATTAAAAAGGGATTTTTATTTCAAAATTTAAATCAGATATTATTTAATTATCTTTTTGAAAATAAGTTAGTTTTTTGTTAGCGAAAAAAGATACTTTTCTTGAAGAAATCTACGTCACAAATTTATTTACATTTGTTTTTATGAAAAAATCAGTTCTCTGTATTGGAGCCACTTTAGTAGATGAATTGTATTTCTGCGAGAATGACATTGTATCCAATTCTTCCAATCCGGCTCAAAAAGCTACGAGCATTGGGGGTGTAATAAGCAATATTGCTCAGCATTTAGCACTTTTAGAAGTTAAACCGGCTATTATTACGGCTTTCGGGAATGATGCAGAGGGTTTGTATATAAAAGATAGTTTTCAAAAAAAAGGGATAGCTTGCAACCAATCTGTATTAGCCGATAGCACTACTGGCAAATATGTTTCGATACTTCAACCAGATGGCAATTTGTATGTGGCCGTTTGTCAAGATAGCTGCAGGAAATATATATCGATATATTATTTAGAAACCCAAATCGATTACATCAAGGGTTTTGACATACTGATTATCGACACTAATCTAGAGAGTAAAACAATTCAGTGGCTGATCCATTTTGCTAAAGCACATCACAAACAACTAATCATAGAACCTGTTTCGGTTTCTAAGGCAGCAAAATTAGCAGCATTAGATTTAAATGGAGTTTTTATGTTAACACCTAACGAAGACGAACTCGCAGCGATGTGTGCAAATGTTACTTTAAAAGAGCAACTATTAGCATCACTTTTTGGAAGGGGAGTGCAAGCCATTTGGCTTAGGAAAGGAGCTGAGGGTTCAGAGTTGTTCACTGCTTTAAAAAGCCAGGCTTTGTCGGTTCCATCTATTAAAATTGTAGACAGTACCGGAGCTGGAGATGCCGCCTTGGCAGCTTGGGTTTTTGGTTATGTAAATGGTGAAGATGAAATGACTTGCTTGCAATTGGGACACACATTAGCGTTGGAAATATTAAAAATAAGAGGTGCTGTCGATACATCGGCAACGCCTAAAACACTTTATGAACGAAAGAAAACCTATTATAATGACTAAAAAGGAATATATAATTATTAGTCCTGAAGTGCAACATGCAATCGAGAATAATTTACCTATTGTAGCCCTAGAATCAACTATTATATCACACGGAATGCCATGGCCCAAAAATGCAATTACAGCTGCTGCTGTTGAAGATGTGGTAAGGCAAAATGGTGCTGTTCCGGCTACGATTGCAATACGAAACGGAAAATGTTTAGTTGGCTTGTCTAAAGAAGACATTGATTATTTTGCACAAACTAAAGATGTTTGGAAAGTTAGTTTACGTGATATGCCTTATGTCATTGCCCAACAATTGCCAGGTGCCACAACTGTAGCAGCTACAATGCGAATTGCTGCTATGGCCGGAATTAAGATCTTTGCTACGGGTGGTATCGGAGGTGTTCATCGTGGTGCAGAAGTAACCATGGATATTTCAGCTGATTTGACCGAGATGGCAACAACCAATGTAGCCATAATTGCCGCTGGTGTAAAATCAATATTGGATATTGGCTTGACTTTGGAATATATGGAGACGATTGGCGTGCCAGTAGTTACTTATGGGCAGGACGAATTTCCGAGTTTTTATTCTTCTAAAAGTGGGTTTAAATCACCACTTCGTTTAGACACACCCAAAGCCATTGCCCAACTCTTAAGTGCCAAATGGGATTTAGATTTAAATGGTTCCTTGTTGATTGCCAATCCGGTTCCTGCTGAGTTTGAAATGGAACCAGCTATTATCGAAAAACACATTCTAAAAGCACTTAGCGAAGCCAATGAGAAAGGGATTAAAGGCAAATCAATAACTCCTTTCCTGTTAAAATTCATATCCGATAATACGGAAGGCGAAAGCTTAGAAGCCAACATTGCATTGATAAAAAACAATGCGAAAATTGCTGCAATGATTGCTGTGGCTTTACAAGGAATTAAATAGAATATACGCAACTGTACTTTTTCCAAAATGCTTTTTTGAGATTGAACAATATAAAATGAATATTATTATACTTACCCCAATGGAAATAGAACAAGAGAAAGTACATTATGCTTTGTCTCTTATTCCCGATTTGAAACATAATTATAATGTTCTCGTTTCTGGCATTGGTAGGGAGAGTACCGCAAAATCACTAATGAATTTACCCCATCATGATGTTTGTATTTTAATGGGTTTTGCAGCTTTAGTTGGAAACCAAAATGATTTACCAGCCTATTTAGGATTTGGAAAACCAATAGAAATTACAAATTCTTCTTTGTATGGTTACGAAGGTGGTTTGTTTGAAAATGGAAAAGCAATATTAACTGAGTCAAAACTGAATCTCCCTTGTTTATCTTCGCTAACTTCCGATAAATTTGTAAGAACAACCGATTTAGCTGAACGAACAGTTGTAAATATGGAAGACTATACCTTTATGTATTTAAAAAAGCCACAAGATTTTATTATCCGAATAATTTCTGATTTTCTTCCACACGATAGTGAAATAGATTTTTTTGAAGAAGTTAAACCAATCGATTTTTTTGAAGCCGTGCAATTGGTTGATTTGCATCTTTAAGTTAACAACACCTCATATTTTATTGCTATTGTCAAATACCTGGGCATAGCACAATCAATATTTCTTGGATTATAATTGTATTTGACACAATCTTAAAAAGTGTGTAATTATAAAAGCTAAGAGGTTTCAATAACCCTATTAGCTTTTTTTGGACAAAAGGTTATTTTCTTGTAAATCGCCAAAACAAATTAAACTGGTAAATCCTTTTTGTAGATTAATAGAAATGGCTACTAAATGCCATTAATTTATGTTAACCGAATTGGTGTTAGTAAAAGTAATTTAATAGTCCATTTTCTGTAATAAATAAGTTAATAATAAAGGTATTTAAATAAGGTTAGAATTTATAAACTTAACTAATAACCAAAAAACTATTTTGATACGTTATTAAAGTTTCTTTTTTCTTAAAAATGGTTTTGCTATTAGTGTAGCTTATATTTTGTAAAAGCATTTGATTATTGAGTTCTAGTAATTCAAATTGTAAATCTTTTATATTGAAATTTGCTGTTTGAAATTCATAACTACCAATAAAACCAATTTCTTTTTGCTCAATATAAATGCCTGGTTTTTGGGTGTTTTCGATTATTGATTTATTAGTAGTGTATAAGGGTATTAAGTATTGGTCTTGGTTTAGTTCATCAAGTTTTAGTTTGAGTATTTTTTTACCTTCTAACCAAAGTTCTATCTGATTTTTGTTAGTATTCATTAAACCACTCACTTTCTCACAAGGAAGTTTTTCTAATGAATCAACAGAGTTTAGTTTTAAGTGGTAATAGAAAAAAGGATCCAATACAGCCTGGTGGAGTGGTTGTTTTAACCGACCAGCAATTAACTCATAATACTCTTGTTCCATTGGATTTAGGTTGACTCGCTTTAGACTGAACAACTCTCCAAAAAGATTTAATTTTAGGGTTTGCATTTAATGGTTAGGGCTTATTTTCTCTAACAACAAAGCTTTAATATTTAGAGCTAATTTGTTTTTTGGGTCTAATTGCAAAGCAAAATTAATATCTTTTATTCCTGAATCATATTTTCCAACGGCATAATAGATACTCGCTCTTTCTTGGTAAGCAGCAAGAAAGTTGGGTTGAAGTGCTATGGCTTTTGTATAATCTGCGATAGCTTTTTGTGGTTGAACCATGTAAACATAACAAATCCCTCGATGGTAAAAAGAGTCCGCATAGCTTGAATCTATAGCAACAGCCGCATCGAAATAAGCAAGCGCCTGATTATACTTCAAGTTTTTTTCAGCATCAAAAGCTTTTTGCAGCAAATCATCGGGTGTTTGCTTTTGGCAACTGAGGAGAAGGACGGAAAATAATAAGTAAGGTTTCATAGGGATAAATGAAAATACCCCAAATTCCTTAGTAAGGATTTGGGAGTTGAAAATTTATAAATGAAGTAATATAAATTAAAAAGCTACAGAAATTAAATGAGAACTAGGGGAACCACCAATAGTTACTGCTATTTTTCTCCAATCATTTGGTCTTGTTACATCAGGTAAAATATCTCTAAAATTACCTACATGAAGTCCTGGAGGCAAAATAGATAATTCTGGAAAGCCATTAATTGGATCAACAATGAATTCAGAAATAGTATTTGGTGCTACCATACACAAATCCCATTTATCACATAGTAAATGATTGATACTCATAATTCTTGATTCAAGATTATATGGATTTAAATGGTTATTCCAAAAGTATGATGTTATACCAAAATGATTTAAATTTCTTCGAATTCTAGTATTATAAGATATTGAAAATGGGAATATATCTAATAGAAGAACGCCTTTACTTGCTAAACATATAAGTGTTTCAAATTTGTTACTTGGACATTCTTGAAAAGGAGGGCATCCCCATGTTATTCTAGGAGCATTTAACCATGGTGTTGGAGTCTTTCTCAGTCCAACAATTGTTCCGATGTGAATCAAATTATAAAAATAGGTGTTTGCTTGATCACCAACACAAAGGTTGAATGAACTAATGTTTTTTTTAGGAGCTGCTTCCCCAATCATCAAATATTTAATACATGGTTTTTCTTTTAATTTAAAAGTTCCATCAGCATTAAAAAAAGGATGTTCATAATACCAACCACCAACGGGAATAATTTGTCTGATATGACGTGTATTAATTCCTCTAAAAATATCAAGGTAATCCTCGAGCATATTTTCACGAATAACATAGTCAGCGTATGGAGGTGGTACTGCTATTCCAGTTATTGTAGCAAAAGAACCCATTCCACATGGATTGTGAATCCATAAATCGTTGTATTCTGCAATTGTAAGCATAATTTAATTTTTATTAGTTAATAATTATTTGTATTTTTCTAATAATTTTTCTTCGTTTACCTCACAAAACTCTCTAAATCTCCCTAAAAGAAAGGCCAATTCAGGCGAGCGTTCTCTAGCTGTTTTTCTGCTATCTGAATAAGTAAATAATTTTATTTTTATTTCTAAAGTTAATTCGTTTTTCTCCTTGTTAATTTCAGAGATAACCTGTGTGCTATGAATAGGAGCTGCCTGAACATATGTTGCAGCCCAACCTAAAAACCTTATCTCAACAGTTTCAACAGTTTCAAAACTTTTATGGCACCATACGCCTATGGAATTTTGAAAATATTTTTTTAAGTCTAGAGTTTTTACAAATTCTTCTGTAAAATATACCGTTTCATTTGAATTTGTTAATTTAGAAACTTTTAATTTAATAAATTGGTCAAGTCTATAATTTCTTATTTCGTCTGTTTTTTTATTAAAGGCGATTAAGTAATATAAGTTTTCATATAGTCTAATTTCGAGAGGTATAACTTCTTGCTTTGAATATTGATTCAAAGTTTCATCTAATTTATGAACACTAATGTAGTTAAATTCTATACACTCATTTCTTTTAATATGTCCCAAAATTGAAATAGACAATGCTATTATCCTATTTTCATTTTTTAAAGGTGATTTTGCAATAACAATAGCTTTTGCACTTTTTTGTTCTTCTTTACTAATATAAAATGTATCTGCTAAACCAAGTAATACTTTTTTTACTGCAGGTATATTTTTATATGGATTTAGAATACCAATTAAAAATGGTAAAGTCATTCTTTCTCCTTCATCTAATATATTAAATTCTGGAATTTCAGAATCTTCGGAAAAAATATAAATGTTTGAGGATCTTTGATATTTTACTTTGAATACATGAGAATTATTATCAAAATTTATTTCTTTGTTTAAATAAATAAAATTACCTTCTCTAATTGCTTGAATGTCTAATTGAATAGTTCTTATATTATATGACTGTTTTTCAAATCCTCTATTTGAAAAAGTACTATTAATATGTTTTTTCAATTGAACTAAACTAGCACCTACAATTAATTTTTTACATATTAATTGTATTCTCAATTGTCTATAACTTGCTTCTTTTATCATAATGCAAATATAGTTTTTAAGTACGCAATTAATTGCGTACAACTCCGTTATTTTTGCATCGAAATTTAAAAACTATACCAATGGATAAAACTAAAATAATCATCAACGGATCGAAGTTGAATTTTCCAGCAAAAGAGTTCACAAACTGTAACTATTACTTTTCAGCCATCCTTAAACAAAAGCAATTTTAAACTTAAAATCAAATGAAAAATTTATTTAAAAACGACTTACTAAACAGTATTTGTGCGGTTAACGAGCACAAGGGGCATTCTATTTTAGAGGACTATGATGTGCAATCGAGATTAAAAGAGGATTTAGACCGCATCCGTTTCTTTTTTGATATTGATGTCAATACAGCAGCTGTTATGGCGGTATTGCTTTGCGAACAAATTGCAGGAAACAATTTCAACGTCAACAAAGTAATGAAGTATTTAGGATACAAAACCATCAATATTTTGGAAGTTAATGCTCAACTTAACAATCTAAAAAAGAAAGGTTGGATAGTGCCTAATAGTAAAAACTATATAATTGAGACTATTGACGATTATCAATTCTCTAAAGACATTCTGAATTCAATTTTATTGCAAGATAAAAACGTTTTGGATATTATTGTCCCAAATGATGTGATAGAGGCTATGTATAGCATTATGAGATTTCTAAAAAATGTTCTTGTCGATACTGATAATGAATATATGATAGAAACAGTCTTACAATATGTCGAGCATTTTCGAGATTTTCCTCTAATTGATTCTATTTTTAAGAATAAGTTAATGAACAATGCAGAAAAAGCAGTTTTGTTCTATATCATGTCATTTTCAGCTGCTGGAGTTGAAGAATTTGACTTAAATTATGAATTAGAAAAGTTTTGTGCCGACCCTTCGTTTCCATTTTTGTTTATGAAAAGGGTAAGTTCTGAAAAAAGTATTCTCTTTAATGAAGGATATTTACAATTTAACGATCCTTTTGTAGCCGATTTTTCAAGGGTTTCTCTGGGAGAGCGTTTGAGAAATGAACTTGATATAAAGGACACTAACATAAATATTCCTTTTACTCCAAAATGGACGCAAATTATGCTGCCAGTAGATATTCCATCAAAAAAGTTATTCTTTAACAAAGTAAATCAAAGTCAAATCGATGAAGCTTTCAAACTTACATCTGATACTTACGATGATATAATAGCGCGATTCCAGCAACATGATTTGGCATCCGGATTGACATTTTTGTTGCATGGAACATCAGGAACAGGCAAAACAGAATTGGTAAAGCAATTGGCTAAAAAGAACAATAGAGTTATTTTAATTCTAGATATAAGTCAGATGCATTCAATACACAATTTTCAATCGATTCGATACATCAAAAATTTGTTTTCTGAATATAAGGCTGCTATAAAGTTCTATGAGCGCACTCCTATACTTCTGTTAAACGATGCGGACGCGATAATTAGCAATAGGGGTGTGGTAGAAAAAACAATTAACATAATCCATAATTCCGTTTTAAATGTTTTGCTTCAAGAGCTAGAAGACTTCAAGGGAATCTTTATAGCTACTACTAATAGGTTAATCAATATAGACAGCGCCTTTGACCATAGAATGTTGTATAAACTTCAATTTGAGAAGCCAAGTAAGAATACAAGATTGTCTATTCTAAAGCATAACTTTAAAGGTCTTCCACAAGACTTATTGGCAAAAGCAAGTAATGATTATGATTTTACAGGTGCTCAAATTGATAATGTAAAGAAAAGATGTCTTTCCGAAGAGCTGTTGTTTGGTGCTGAAAAATCAATTACTGAAAAATTCATTTCTTATATTGAACAAGAAGTGAACTTTAGAAAAACAGATAATCTAACCTAGGATTTCAATAAAAACACCGATAATACTTAACAAAATGTCAATTCTAGACCAATTATATGAAGACTTGCAAAACAACATAATCAAATAAAAAATAATACAAACACTTAAAATAATTAATTATGTTAAATGAAATTTTCATAGAAGATGTTACATCAAAAGTTACTTTTTTTTATCCTTGTTCAGGAATGGACATAAAGGCAATAACGGACCTGCTAGAGTATAAAGACGATTATCTTTGTATTGAAAATTTTGTCATGGCCGATTTGAACATATCAGAAGATAATTATCCTGAAATGCCTGGATATTGTAAAAGAATGCATTATTTTGATAATAAATTAGGACTTAATAAAATTGAAATTATTGAAAAAGAAGTCTATGGTGTAAATGAAATTGAGTTTATGATTAAAGACCAATTAGTGGATTATCCATTGGCAGAAAGATTCAATTATCTAGTTCAATATACTGTTGACCCAAAAGCCATTAGATATGAATTAAGATACAAATCAAAAGATTTTGTTTTGTACTTATTTCATTATGACGCTTTAATAATAATGAAAAAAATAAAAAATTTAAATTTGTTGAATTCTTTAAATTTAAGTGGTTTAATATTAAAAGGACATGTTTACGGATCTATAGGTAAAGACTTATTTGCGGATAAAATTATTGAATTTGACTCTCAAGTATTGATTTTAAATGACAAAAGCGATAACTATCCTAATTATGATTATGAATTAGATCGAATTAATGAAGATGACCAAAGCGTTCAATTCGCATATCTTCAAAATGAAAATTTAAAAAAACTAATCAAGCTAAAAAGTATAATGTGGCAATTGTAACGAAATACATGAAAAAATCAAAAATACTTTTCCTCACAGAAGCCGGAATTTCAGCCAAAAGTGGTCTACAAACCTTTCGTGACTCTGAAGAGGAACTGTGGGCCAATTACAAAATAGAAGATGTTTGTACTCCAGAATCCTAGGAAAAGAATCCTGTATTATTAGACTTTTACAACCAACGCCGAAAACAATGCAACAAAGCACAGCCTAATTTATCGCACGAACTATTCACTAAATTAGAAGAATTCTATGAAGTAGTAGTAATAACCCAAAACATAGACAACCTCCATGAACGAGCAGGCTCCACAAGAGTTATCCACCTTCATAGGGAACTGATGAAATCACGTTCAACAGCCAACCCAAATTACTATACGATAGGGAAGGAGATGTACTCCTGGGGGACCTTTGCGAACAAAGAGGCTCCGTAACCCTTATATTTTTATCAGTGTTTTCAAGGCTTCGCAAAGGTCATTTTTTATAGGTACACCTATAGGGTAACTAATTTTGACTACTTTATTTTAAGCAAGGTAAACATACGAAAATTAGTAATTGGTTGTTTACTTTTTTATTGATATTTTTTATTATAAATAATGTTTTTTAGTATAAAGATTAATTTATAGTATAAATGATATTTTTTTAGGTGCTT